>CAZFSX010000114.1:794-3868 GCA_964522115.1 uncultured Pseudobdellovibrionaceae bacterium
ACACAGATACCTGCGATCATATCATGACCACAACGCCCATGAGTGACCCCATCCTTATTGGCGCTCTTTACCCCATGACCGGCAATGGTCGTGATCGCATTCGACTCAAAGGAGATTTGGCCTCTGCACTGTTCACTTTCAAATTGCAACCTGGAATGAATCGCGTGTTGGTCAGCTATTTTCATGACTGCGCACCGGATACAGTGGGTGGAGAAAAACCAAGAACTGTCGGCGAAGTCAGCTGCCTGAAGTCAGATTCGTTTTCCATTGTTGAATATCAATTTCAAATCCATTCCGTGGAAAAATCACTTCCAGGAACTCGCATCATTCGGGAAACTCAGTGTTCTAAGGACGTAAGCGCTGATTGACTTGTGCCTGAGGGTTTCTTAGACTGACCAGACTTCTCTTCCTCATATTCTGAGGAAATTTTTCTGGGAACATAAGATGATCTGCAGGAGGATCCCTGATGCCAACACATTCATTTTCTTTCTTCGAATGGACTATCGCCCTTTTGGGGATGCTTGTCTCTGCTTTTTTTGCCTATCGAAGTGCGGCTCGAAAATCTGAGTCCCATCAAAATGCTTATGAAAATCTTTTAAGACAAGATGCGGCCTCTGAAGAAAAAAATCGCCTTCTGACGGAAGATCTACGACTAAAAAATGATGAAATTCATCAGCTGCGACAAAATCTTTTATCCATGAATCAAGAAGTTGCTGGATGGCAAGCCAAGGGTCCAACCTTAGAATCACAGTTACAAAAAATCCATCAAGAAAAAGAAGATTTAAAAAGAAACCAAACGGAACTTCAGTATCAATTGGCCCAATCCACAGCCATCATTTCAACACTGCAAACAGAAAAACAACTCCTGGAACAACAACTCAAAACACTGAAAGAATCCATCGACGAGCTGAAGAAACAAACAAAAAATGAGTTCGAAAACCTAGCTCATCAAATTCTTGATGCCAAAACAAAAACATTCAATGAACAAACAGAAAAAAGTTTAGAAACTTTGCTTCAACCCCTGAAAGAAAAAATTCAAACCTTTGAAAAATCTGTGGACGATAAATACAGCAACGAGGCCAAAGAACGTCATGCTTTAAAATCAGAAATTGAACGCTTAATTTCCCTGAATGACAAAATGAGCTTTGAAACAAATTCTCTCACTCAAGCCTTGCGTGGAGATTCCAAAGTCCAAGGAGATTGGGGCGAACTTGTTTTAGAAAGAATACTTGAAGCTTCAGGACTTCGCGAAGGTCACGAATATTCGCTTCAGAAATCCCACCACAACAACGAAGGTGATCGTCTTCGACCGGATGTGATCATTCATCTGCCTCAGGAAAAACATGTGATTGTGGATTCAAAAGTTTCTTTAAAGGCCTATGATGCCTACCGATCTTCCGAAGATCCTGCCGCCAAAGAAAAGGCCATGGTGGAACATTTGAAATCTCTGGAAAAGCATGTATCGGAACTGGGCGAAAAACATTACAACCAACTGAAGGGGGTCAATTCTCCAGAAGTTGTCTTTATGTTTGTCCCCATCGAACCCGCCTATATGTTGGCCATGCAAAATGATTCAGAACTTGCATCGCGTGCCTGGAAAAAAGGTGTGGCGATTGTGACTGCGACGACCCTACTGACAAGCTTAAAAACGGTGGCTTCCATTTGGAGACTGGAAAAACAAAGCAAAAATGCGATGGAAATCGCCAGCGAAGGAGCCAAGCTGTACGACAAGTTTGTGGGCTTTATGGAAGATTTTGAAAAAATCGGAAACACCTTCGAAGCCGGTCAAAAACAATATCACTCGGCCCTTGGAAAGTTGAAAGATGGTCCTGGCAATGTCTTCCGCAAAATGGAACGTCTTCGCGAGCTTGGATCCGCTCCCCAAAAGCGGATCAAGACAGAACTGCTGGATTAATTTTCCTGCGGCTTGGAATATCCCGCCTTACGAAGAATGGCTTGAGAGTCAGGAGATTGACCACGAAATTGAATATAGGCTTCTGACAAATTCCCCATGGCTCCTAAGGAAAGAAGATCCTGACGAAAGCGCAGGCCTTTCTTCGGATCGATCACCTGATCTCGAGTCACATATTCATACACATCAAAATCTAAAACTTCGCAACATTGATAACCATGAAATCCCGATTCATAGCCCTGAAAAAAGATATAGCGAAACAAGGAATATTTCCCAGCAATGTCCACCAAATAGGGCACTGACTTCCAATCCTTCGTCACATTCGCTTCAAATTGCTTCATATCCTGAATGGGTGTTTGGATTGAATGAATTCGGTGATCCATCTCTGTCATTAAACCACGACGAGCGAAGGATTTAATTCCCGACAAAATCTGGCGCTGCTTTCTTAAATCCTGAATCCAACTTTCAGGAAGAGCTTGTCCCGTCACAGCATGACGTCCCCATTGTCGCAGAATCTCAGGATGAAAAGCCCAATTTTCCAAAACTTGAGAAGGCAATTCAACAAAGTCTGTCGAGGTTTTAAAACTACTCAAAATGGGAGTGTTCTGCTGATAACTGAGTGAATGCATTCCATGACCCAATTCGTGCAAAATGCTGACGACTTGATCGAGAGATAAATAGACTTCTGAAGTATTCTTAACTTTGGGAATAGAAGTACTTATGAAAACCTGCCCCAAACGCTGAACAGTTTTTCCCCGAGAGTTCAGATACAAACCAGGCGCTTGCAATTCTTCTGCAAAGGCTCCTTCTTGTTTTCCTTTACGCTCAAAGAGGTCAGTATACAATGTTCCCATCCACTTCTTCTGGACTTGATCATAAACGCGATAGGCTTTCACATCCGAATTCCAAACGGAAGCATCAGGATCGAAAACAAATTGCACCTGGTACAGCTGCTCCACCAAATTCAAAATATTTTTAACCGTGCGATCCATAGGAAAATACATCGCAACTTCTTGGGCTGAAAAACTTTGAATTCGCTTCTGATAGAGAGTTGCATAGAACTGAACATCCCAAGGATTCAATTTTGGATCAGAAGTATCTTTCATTTTTTCTTGACGTAAGAGTTCCATTTCATCTTCAGCCATACGAATAAAACCTGGTT
>CAZFSX010000114.1:3878-4514 GCA_964522115.1 uncultured Pseudobdellovibrionaceae bacterium
AGTGGCAATTTAAAATCAGCAAAGCTGGCTTGACCCAAAATCTGAGCTTTCTTTAAACGCAAATTCGCTAAAGTCTGAACAACTTTTTCTACATCATATAAACCACTGACTCGATTCACATAATGTTCATAGAAATCCTTCCTAACGGCGGGATCAACCGCATATTTTAAAACAGGATGAAATTGACTTATACCCTCTGGCGACAACGTAAAAGCGTACACGCCCTCTTTTTGCCCCAGGTCCTTTGCTTTTATTAAAACACTGGCAGGCATGTCGGATTGAAATTGGGTTGTCAGGGGTAATCGATAGAGATGACTTTGAGCTAGCTGAAATTTTTCTTTGAAAATTTGGCTCCACTGATGAATTTGAGTTTCAATTGAAATCAATTCTGCCTTGGATGAAGAATCCAAATCAACACCTGTTGTCTGAGCCAACAATACCCATTGCTTCCAAAGATTTTCTGTTTGTCGAGATAAATTCTTGCGATCTTGAAATGAGACCATCAATTTTTTAAAAAGATCCGAATTTCCAAAAGTTAATTGATCCAAAGCGATTCTCTTATGATGAGCAAAACTCAACAATTCGGATGAATCAGAAAATGTTGTAAGGGTATCATTTTGTTTGATCAAGGTTTCT
>CAZFSX010000114.1:4524-8321 GCA_964522115.1 uncultured Pseudobdellovibrionaceae bacterium
AAACTCGCCATGGACTGAACCAATCTCTGAAATAAATACCGTACTTCCTCAACGGAAGCATTTTCCAGAGAATGAACGATTTTCTGAGCTACTTGAAAATCTGAATCTAACTTATTTCTCAAATCCTTTGAGGACAATTTGGAAAAATCCATTTCATCTTGAAAAGCAGGCTCCATCCTGAAATCTGGTATTCGTGTCTCCGATGAAATCTTGGCATCATGGAATATTTCCCCACAGGACAATATTTTCATCGCATAAGATGGGCTAGAAAATAAAAAACTCAACACTAAAAAATTCAGCAAATATGTCATTTTCTCAATCCTCTTTTTTCAGAATTTTTTTGTTCTAATTTCAATAAAAAATCTTTTCGGTGAAGTCCACCGGCATAACCCGTTAAACTTCCATTTTTTCCCACAACCCGGTGGCAAGGAAATAAGATGCACAAGGGATTAGCTCCATTGGCTCGCGCACTGGCACGCACAGCCTTAGGCTTTTTTATTTGAAGAGCCTGCTGGCTATAGGTCATCACCTGCCCATAGGGAATTTTCTTTAAACTTTTCCAAACTTTTTTTTGAAAATCTGTGCCATGAAGTTGAACGGGAACATCAAATTCAAAACGATTTCCCTGAAAATATTCTTTCAACTGTTTTTTTAAAAGCTGATGCAAAGCCGTTTTTTTCGGAACGGAGCCTGGGTAATTTTTTTGATCGTGTTCCCATTGATCTTCAAACATCAAGGCCAGAATATTTTCATTATCAGCCACAGCTACCATGGAGCCCAAAGGACTTGAAAAGGTGTCAAAATAACAAGCAGAAGAGTTTTTCATCAAGAGAGCTCCTGGTATAAAAAACGAAGCCCCTTTCTAAGACTTTTTGGACTTAAAAACTAGGTTTTTCTTTGCTGGAAAGCCTTTCTGTTGGCCCTCCCCACTCCTTCAATTTTAAGCAGGGCAAATAGGACCACTGGATGGCTTTTTCTAGGTGCTGTCCTGAAATTTTTTCCTGGTGATCCATATCAGCCCATGTCCTTGCGACTCGTAAAACAAACAATTGACGGCGTCGTGACATGGGGGTGTCTTGGAAAAACAGGTCAAATGTGGCTGCATCGACCTGAGATTTTAAAACCTCCCACTTCAACCAAGCGTTCGAGCAAGGACGATTTTGACTCAGTTGAAATTCCCAATCCTTTTGCAGACGTTCAAAAATCTGGGACAAGGGGATTTTTTTTTGCGCCGATTGTTTTTTCATAAAAAAGATCAGTTGAAAACGATCCAACAAGGGACCACTGATTTTTTGCATAGTGGATTGGCACCGAGAAAGGGAATACCCGCATCGTGTGCGTAGCCCTGGAACAAAGTCTCCACAGGGACACAGATTGGTGGCGGCGATCACCAGGCTCTGGGCAGGATAGACTTCGAAACGCCCAGCGCGGGCCACTCGCATAAAGCCCTCTTCCATGGGCTCGCGCAGGGATTCTAAAACACTGGGATGAAACTCCAAAAACTCATCCATCAAAAGAACTCCTCCATGAGCTCGTGATATTTCCCCTGCTCTTGGAAAATTCCCCCCACCAATCAAAGCCACTCGAGGTGTTGAATGGTGGGGGACCACGAAAGGGCGAAAACTTGTCCTTGTCCCAAAACTTTTTTGAATGGCCTGGATTTCTTCAAACTGCTGGGGCGAGGGTGGCTTCATCATTTCTGTGATCATATGAGCCAATGTGGTTTTTCCAGTGCCCGCCGGGCCTGCCAAAAAAAGGGAATGCTCTCCCAAGGCGCACAGGTGCAGGAGCTGCCCCACCTCTGTCGAGACTTCATAATTCATCATCTGCGTGGAACGCTGAGGCTGTTCCTTTTCTGCTGTGGCTAAAATTTCACGAGGGTTCGCCAAGTCCTTCAAATGAGTCACGGATCGACGATGAAAAAAACAAGGCTTCGGTTCGGAGCCCTGATCCTTCCCCAAAGCGAGATCGGCTGGATTGAGTGCGTGGCTGCCAGTTAAAATGATCGAGTGAGGATCTTTCCACTGATCAATGTCCGCAGGTTCAAAAACTTCTCCGGTTAAAGACAATTCGCCATAGACAAAGAAATCAGACTGGGGCAAGGGAGCCTCAATCTGTTCTGTTTCCCACAGATAGGCAGCCGCCACGGCTAATTCCAAACCTCGAGATGATTTCTTCAATGTGGAGGGCCTCAGATTCACCACCACTTGATGGGCCTTGGGCCAATCAAAGCCCTGATGCTTCAAAGAACTTCGAATGCGCAAAACACTTTCTTTGATATTCTGATCAGGAAGTCCTAAAAAATGCATTTGGGGAAGTCCTGGCAATAAAGTGACTTCCACTTGAATGGGAACCAATTGATCTTTTTGTAAAACAAAGGAATTTACTTTCATCACACACCTCGGAAAAAGGTCTGTGCAAAAGAAACCTGACTTCACCCTGGCTGACCAAAGCACCCAACAGGCGCACCGAAGGACAGCACCTGCAAATCGGACGCAAGTCCTTAAATTTATGGTATTGATTTGTTATATCTTGATGATCTTGCCGGACCAGAGTTTTTCGAGAAATTGATTCCATGGAAGATAATGAATACCATCCTGTTTTTTCGCTGTTGGGTCATTCGAGACAAGATAATAATCCTCCACAAGATCTTCCTCTTGAAGAGCCTTCAATCCCTTCGCTGAATCCTGACGAAGACGATTTGTTGCCTTGACTTCAATCGCAACTCTATCGCCCACAATAAAATCCACTTCAAACTGACTTGTCGTGCGCCAATAGGATAATTTCAATCGATTTCTCAAATGATAGGAAATGTACGCACGAAGTTCCATTGCAATGAAATGTTCAAAGGCTTTTCCCCAAAGATCTGATTGAGGTGAAAAATCTAATGTTTGAGACAACGTATTTTTAACTCCTATATCAAAAAAATAAAATTTTGCTGTTTGAATTGGTTTACGGCGCACAGATTTACCCCAAGCTGGAACCATAAATCCCACAAGAGTATCTTCCAATATTGAATAATATTCTCGAATTGAGTTTGCGCTGACACCGACTTCATTCGATAGTGATGAAAAATTGAGAAGCTCACCCGAAGTCGTTGCTGCCATATGGAGGAATTGAGAAAATGCAGGAAGCTTTTTAACAAGACCTTCTGCCTGAATTTCCTCCCTCAAGTAAGTATTTACATAACTTTCTAAATAGTCTGTGGGATCTGTGGACATGTAACTCATTGGAAGACCACCAAACTGTAAATAACGATTCAATTGAAACTGCGGAATCTCCAAAGAACATAACGGAAATAATTCACGACTTACAGCTCGACCCGCAAGAAGGTTGGCTTGACCTCGTTTTAATTTTCTAGCGCTACTCCCCGTCAGAATAAATCGTAAGGAATATTCTTCCATCATCAAGTGAACAATGTTCAATAGCTCTGGAATCCTTTGAATTTCATCAATAAGAATAAGATTCTTTCCTGATGCCAAAATCATGGACTTAAGTTCAGATGGCTGAGCTTGCAGCTTGTAATACAGACTGGAATCCAAAAGGTGAACAACATAACAATCTTGGAGTTCATGTCGCAAAAGAAATGATTTACCTGTACCCCTTGGACCAAAGAGAAAAAAAGACTTTTCTTCCGCTAGCTTTCCTACATCTAATTTTCTATTCCAGTATTTTTTTTGCATTTTTATAACCATGATAATGTGAAGTTGTACTTCAGTTTATCATGATAATCCGAAGTGCAACTTCACATTATCACCTATAAAAAGTCTGTCAATCAGCAAAAAAATAAGTCCAAA
>CAZFSX010000115.1:0-8243 GCA_964522115.1 uncultured Pseudobdellovibrionaceae bacterium
CCAGCGCCAAACACTAGTACAGTTCGACGCGGTCGTTTTCGCGGAAGCCAGCTCCTGAATGAACCACACAAACGGCTCCATCTTGGCCGTAGTAGGAAACCACTTCCAATGTGCCTTTTAAACGTCCCGGTGCTTTTCCTAAAAAATTCCCCGTTTGTGGGTCGAAAATTTCTTCACCCTCTTCACTGACTTTTAAAAGATCCCCGATCTGCAATCCTGAAATACGACCCACATTTAAAAAGATACGATCCCCTGTGACCATGGCCACACGACCTTCCCACTGCAGTTTTTCTAAACTTTGTTGCAGTTGAGGGACGAATTCCAAAAACGTATCAACGACAAGGTTTTCTAAGACTTCGGGATTGTTTTGAAAGAAGCGATCGTTTTCAGGACTGTCGGCAACCCGCACATTGCTTTCCTCGACAGTCACCGTTTTTGTCACATTGAAAATCTCTTTGTTGTTTCTGGCCGTGAACAAACGAACCCTTGCTACCACTTCAAATTGTGTTTTCATCTGACGAAAAACACCCACTTCATCTGTTTTTCTTTTTAAACGTATATCTAAAATTTTAGGCTCTAAAATGGCATGAGCTCCCAATTTAGCAGCCTGCTCACTGATTTCTTTTGTCTCATACTGATTGTTTTTGATGTATTTTTTAATATCCAAATTCAGTTCTGTCGCCTCTACCAAAATCATGTCCGTGCTTTTATGTATTTCACGAGTCAACTCCACCCGAGCCGACTGTTGAAGACTGTCTGGAATCGTTGCTTGTGCCAAAAAGGGCAATAAAACAATCCGCTTTCGTGGGCTGTTATCTAATGATTTTTTCCCTGAAGAGACTGCCACATCCTTCACCTGCTTCTTCAAAGTTGGCTTCGGAGCCGAAACGCAAGAAGACAATAGAAAAACAGAAATAGTAATTAAAGAAAGAGCCTTCCATAAAGTTTTGCCGAAAGATTTTTGTTGATTATTCATCGTTGCCCCTTACCTTCATCCGTCAGTTTCAAATTCATTCCAACTTCTATCAGATTCTAACGTATCACACGATAAATTAATTCATGATCCGTTTTTGATTCCAACTGAAGCTTCAACGTTGTCAATTCTATCACACCCAACTTTTGAGCCAACTCGTCCAGACTGGACGTTGTTTGAAGCTCATAAGACACCGACTGGGCCTGCATCCATCGTTCGGAAATATTCTTCACTTCCAAAGCTTTTCCACGAACCTGTTGCTTAATCAATTCTTGCTGAGAAGGCGGTAAACTTCCTCTGACTGTCAATCGATAGGTATTGGCACCAATGGCCCCCTTTTGCCAAACTTCCAGAACCTGACTGGAAAGATCGTTCATCGCTGGTTCCAAAACTTCCTTTAATTTTTTCTGCATCAAAATTTCCAAAGAACCTGGCTCTGTTTCCAATGTTCTTCGAACCTGGGCTACTTCACGACCATTCACCGTCTGGATGGCTGCCATTTCCAAAATCATTTGGTAACCCTCTTTGCGTTCTTTTCCCTGCTGAAAAGTCAAATGAGTATCTACAAAGATTTGTGACTGCATATCATTAGCAACTTTTTGCATGTCCTCCATGGACAAGAAATCTTTTCGCAATTCCACTTGTGGATTTCTGGCTAAATGCATTTCCAAAGGACGAAGCACAAAAAATTGATTTTTCCAAAAGGACTGATGCATCTGATCCTCGATGGTTTTTGCAAACTTCGCAAGAATAGACTTGTTGGAGGGTATTTCCGAGCCATCCACATCCCTCCACCAGCGAAACCCCTGCGCCTTGACCTGATCCACCACTTGAACGAAAGGTAAAATACTTGGCGTACTATCCATTTCGTAGAACAAACCCTGCTCCAACAAAAGGGCTTGCAAGTCCTCCAGTGAAATTTTCATTTGCACACTCATTTTGACCTGATCATTTTCAATCACGGGTTCACTGGTCTTCGAAAAGGGGATGAATTTTAAAGAGTTTTTTAAAACTTTTTGCTGAATCATCAATCGGTTACGCGTGTATTTGGATTCTCCAATAATCCCCTTGATCATTTCCTCGCTAACTTTTTCTATGGCTTCTTCCAAAATCAGTTTTTTTGCCAAGACTGGATTTTGAACTTCCTTCGAAGTTCCTTCGAAATTTTTTTCCACCAAATTCTTTTGCCCAAAAGCCAAGGACAACACCAGCATGACAACTTTTAACATCATGTAAATCCTACCTCGATAAAATCCGTTCGACCAAAGTGACCATGAAGACTTTCTACCAACTCATTGCTCATTTGAACACCAGCCAAAGATTGACTGGACATTTCCACTTTTTGTTTTAAGTCTGGAAAAACAATGTCCAACTGCAAACGCGTACTTCCTGGATGCTGCTCAAGAATTCCATACAGCTTTTCATAATCTTCCATTGCAAGTTTATCCAACCGAAAACTCATACGCTTGGTTTTCTTTAACATCTCTTCCAACAAACAAATCTGATCCACAATGATTTTGGCGTTGCTTTCATCTCCTTCAAGAAACCCACCCAAAATCATGGGACGATCTTCCTTCAATAACAATTCAAATTTAGCATAGGCATCTGGAAAAACAACCAATTCACAAGTTCCCGTCAGATCTTCCATCTTTGCAAAAGCCATCCGGGTTCCTTTTTTTGTGATCATCTCTCGAAGCTCCACAATCAACCCCGCAACCACCACACGCTTCTTATGAGCATCCCGTTTTCGAGGATCAAATTGAGGCTTGATATTTTCATGCACTAATTTTGCTTGATGTTCCTTGTGAATTGCTGGCAATTCAGCGACAGTTCCTGAAATCCACATTTTCGCCAGGTTTTCAAACCCCTTCAAAGGGTGATCGCTAAGATAAAATCCAAGAACTTCTTTTTCTGCACTTAATGAGGCTGAACGAGCCCATGGTTTGCAGGCATCCAATTGAATTTTATTTTCCGTGCTGTCGGCCAAATCAAACAGACTGCTTTGACCCACTTCACGATCTTTTCTGGACTCCACAGCTCGATCTAAAAACTTCTGATAGCCAGCCAACAGTTGTGCCCGATGATATCCAAAATTATCAAAAGCCCCTGCCTTGATCAGACACTCAATGACCTTCTTATTTAATTTACGACCATCCACACGTTCAAAAAAATCTTCCAAACTTTCAAACTTATTTCCAGAAGAGGTTGCTCTGGCTTCTAAAATAGCATCAATCGCTGATTGTCCAACACCTTTGATGGCTCCCAAACCAAAATAAATATCATCGCCATGAACATTGAATAAATAATCTGAAACATTCACATGAGGAGGACGCACCACCAGATTGTGTTTCTGAGCATCCTTAACGTACTTAACAACTTTTTCTGTATCGCCCATCTCGGTCGAAAGCAGTGCTGCATAAAATTCCGCAGGATAATAGTTTTTCAACCAAGCTGTTTGACCAGCAACAACACAATAAGCGGCAGCATGGGATTTATTAAATCCGTAATCAGCAAACTTATACATCAACTCGAAAAGCTCTTCTGATTTTTTTTCGTCGTGACCTTTTTCTTTGGCCCCCTTCAAAAATCGAACGCGGTGCTGATCCATTTCTTCTTTGATCTTTTTTCCCATTGCACGGCGAAGCATATCCGCTTCACCCAGTGAATATCCCGCCACCGTCGATGCAATCCCCATCACCTGCTCTTGATAAACAATGATCCCATAAGTTTCTTGCAAAGCTGTGCGCGTATCTTCAATCAAAAACTCCACAGGAGATTCCCCGTGTTTGCGTTTTGCATATTCTGGAATCATAGCCATAGGGCCTGGGCGATACAAAGCATTGATCGCAGTGATATCGGCAAAACAGGTAGGACGAATTTTGCGAATCGCGTCCGTGATCCCCTCACCTTCGAACTGGAAAATCCCTGCTGTATCACCTTTCGACATGATTTGATAAATCCCAGGGTCATTCATCGAAATATCTTTGGTCGTGATTTTTTTTCCACGATTCTTTTCGATCAAATTCAGGGCGTGCTGAATATGAGTCAGGGTTTTCAAGCCCAAGAAGTCGAATTTAATCAAGCCCATCTTTTCAGCATGCTTCATATCATACTGAACCACATTTTCGCCCTCTGCCCCTTTGTACAAAGGGGCATGGGAAACAAGTTCTCCATCCGCAATGATCACACCCGCAGCATGAATCCCTGCATGACGAACCATGCCCTCCACGCGTTGAGCTAAATCCATCAGTGTTTCAATCTGCGGATTCATCTCCATCATTTCTCGAATCCGCGGCTCCATCTCCAGAGCTTCTTTGATCGTGATGCCCAATTTATCAGGCATGAGTTTTGTCACTACATCCACTTCACTGAAGGTCATCCCTAGCACTCGCCCCACATCCTTGATCGCAGCACGAGCCTGGAGTTTTCCGTAGGTGATAATCTGAGACACACTTTTTTCACCATATTTTTGAGTCACGTACTGAATCACTTCACCACGTCGATCTTGACAGAAATCAATATCAAAATCTGGCATTGAAATACGTTCAGGATTCAAAAAACGCTCGAAAAGCAAGGACGAGGGAAATGGATCCAAATCCGTGATTTTCAAAACATAAGCAACTAAACTTCCAGCTCCAGATCCACGACCAGGACCAACTGGAATATTTTCAGCCTTAGCCCAATTGATGAAATCTTGAACGATCAAAAAGTATCCATTGAATCCCATACGATCAATGATGGACAATTCAAAATCCAAACGATCAAAATAGTTTTTCTTTTGTTCATCGGGAATTTCTTCACCACGATCCTTGGCTTCTTGAAAACGTTCTTCAAGTCCCAGAAGCGATTTCTTACGGATAAACTCTTTCACACTTAAGCCGTCTTCCGTTGGAAAGCTTGGCAAATGATAAATGGCCTTCCCTTGATCATCTTTCAATTTAAATTTAATATCCACACGTTCCGCAATTTCCAAAGTACGATCACACAACTGTGGTTTGTCATGAAAAAGTTTTCGCATGGAATCGGCACTCTTGAAAAAGAACTGATCACTTCCAAGGCGGGCTCGATGTTCATCTTGCAATGTTTTATTGGTTCCAATACAAACCAAAACCTCTTGCGCCATTTGATCATCTTGAGTCAAATAATGAACGTCATTGGCTGCAACCATGGGAAGACCCAAAATTTTTGAAGCCTCCTCATAGAATGCTTCAATTTTTTGCCACTCTTCAAGCCCCGTTCGATTGACTTCCAAATACAGACGTTCGGGAAAGTACTGCTTCAACTGTCGCAAACGTTCCAAAGCTTGTTCAGGACCGGACTTCAGAAGTAACTGAGGGACCTCTCCCTTAAGTCCACCCGTCAAAAGAATTAAATCTTCACTGTTCTGAAATAAAACTTCATCGTCAATGCGGGGCTTATAATAAAAGCCCTCTTGATATCCTATTGTACTTAATTTGCACAGATTGCGATACCCGCGTTGATTCATTGCCAATAAAACATTCCTACCCAGACCTGTTTGCAATAAATCTCTTTCCTGAGTTTTCTGAAAACGAGACCCGGGTGCCATGTAGGCTTCCATTCCAAGAATCGCTTTCACTCCAGCATCTTTGCATGCAAAGTAAAATTCAATGGCTCCAAACATGTTTCCCAAATCAGTCAAAGCGACAGCGGGCATTCCTTCTGCCGCTGATTTTTTGACCATCGCTTTGACCCGAAGACTGCTCTCTAGCAAAGAGTATTCCGAATGTGTGTGAAGATGGACGAAGGACATTGCTACTCCCACTCAATCGTTGCAGGAGGTTTGCTTGTGATATCCATAACAACCCGATTCACACCACGAACCTTGTTCGTGATCTCACTGGATACTTCTCTCAAAAAATCATGGGAAAATGGATACCAATCCGCGGTCATCCCATCGATACTTGTCACAGCACGAAGAGCCAAAATCTTTTCGTAAGTGCGACCATCCCCTTGAACCCCCACCGTCTTCACGGGCAAGAGGACACAAAAAGCTTGCCAAATTTTGGAGTACAATTTCTTTTCATGCAAATGTCGAATAAAAATAGCATCGGCTTCTCGTAAGACAGACAAGGCCTCTTCATTCACTTCTCCCAAGACTCGAATGGATAACCCTGGCCCAGGAAAAGGATGACGCTGAATCAACGCTTCTGGTAATGCCAACTGACGACCCAGAATGCGAACTTCATCTTTGAACAGCTCTCGAAAGGGTTCCAATAGTTGAAGTTTCATTTTTTCTGGCAATCCCCCCACATTGTGATGGGACTTGATTGTTTGACTTGGCCCACCTAGGGCTGAAACACTTTCGATCACATCAGGGTACAAAGTTCCTTGAGCTAACCATTGTACTTTTTCAGAGGGTAAATTCTTTTCAAAAACTTCTATAAAAACGCGACCAATAATTTTTCTCTTCGTCTCTGGATCCTCGACTCCCGCAAGTTGAGAAAGAAAATCTTGTTTTGCGTCCACACCACGAATATTTAAACCCTGGTCCTTGTACATGTGCAAAACATCTTCAAACTCATTCTTACGAAGCAAACCATTGTTCACAAAAACACAGTGGACACGCTGAGGACCTAAGGTTCTTGTCAAAAGAACTGCCAAAACCGAAGAATCCACACCACCACTTAACGCACAAAGCACATGATCAGAGGGCCCTACCTGTTGAAGAATTTTCTTTTGCAAAACTTCCAACAAATGAGGTGCTGTCCAATCTGTCGAAGCCTGACATAATACTTGAGTAAAATATTTTAATATCTGAACTCCCTGTTCCGTATGCACCACTTCCGGGTGAAATTGAACAGCAAACAATTTTCGATGGACATCCACCATGGCCGCAGGATGTTGATTTTCAGAAACGGCACAAAGAGAAAAACCTTGTGGCAATTGATCCACGACATCTCCGTGACTCATCCACACTTTTTGCAAATCAGGAACTTCAGGAAGAGGAATTTTCCAGGTCACTTGATGATGACCGTACTCTCGCTGATTGGCCTGATGAACACGCCCCCCCAATCCTTGAGCCATCAATTGCATTCCATAACAAATCCCCATCAAAGGGGCCAGCTGCGCCAATTGTTGAACATCTTTCTGAGGAGAATTTTTTTCATAAACACTGGCTGGCCCACCACTCAGAATAATTCCCTTGGGTTTAGCTGCACGAATATTTTCCATGGACCAATGCCAAGGTTGAATTTCACAATAGTGTCCCATTTCACGCAAACGACGTGCGATCAATTGAGTCACCTGAGACCCAAAATCCAAAATTAAAAAACCTTGATCTAACATGTCTTCACTTTCCTATTCTAATCGATAATTCGGAGCTTCTTTCGTGATCATCACATCATGCACATGGCTTTCACGCAGCCCCTGAGAACTGATCTGCACCATTCGAACACTGGTTTGCAGATCTTGAATGGTTCGTGCTCCCAAGTAACCCATTCCCGATCGCACGCCACCCAGCAACTGGTGCAAAATTGCCGAAACACTTCCTCGGTAAGGCACTCGCCCTTCGATCCCTTCGGGCACAAGTTTTTCTGCATCCACGATGTCGGATTGCGCATACCGATCTTTGGATCCCAAGGCCATAGCCCCAAGGCTTCCCATTCCTCGGTACACTTTGTAAGTTCGTCCTTGATACAAAATCGTTTCGCCGGGACTTTCTTCACTGCCCGCCAAAAGATTTCCGATCATGACCATATTGGCTCCGATAGCCAAAGCTTTCGAGATATCGCCGGAGTACTTGATCCCACCATCCGCAATCACGCTGCGACCAAAGGCCTTCGCTGCCTGGGCACATTCATGAACCGCAGAAATTTGAGGCATACCAACTCCTGCCACCATACGCGTCGTGCAAATACTTCCAGGACCTACTCCGACCTTGATCACATCAGCACCAGCTTCGCACAAAGCTTTTGTTCCTTCGGCCGTAACAACATTTCCAGCCATCAAAATAATATCTGGAAATTCGCGACGAAATCTTTGAACCGTTTCAATCACATTTTTAGAATGACCGTGAGCTGTGTCCACACACAAAACATCTACCTGAGAATCTACCAAAGCTTCCGCCCTCTCGAAAGCGCTTTGTCCAACGCCCACAGCCGCAGCCACCATCAATCGCCCATGACTATCCTTTGTCGCCAAAGGATAAGCACGATTTTTTTCGATGTCTTTGATTGTAATTAAACCCTTCAAGGAACCATGCTTATCCACCACTGGAAGCTTTTCAATGCGATGTTTTTTCAATGCTAAC
>CAZFSX010000116.1:0-8188 GCA_964522115.1 uncultured Pseudobdellovibrionaceae bacterium
ACTGGGTTTTTAGAAGAAAGATCTTCAAAGAAGAAGCGAGTTTTACTGAAAACTTGAATGTGGTGTTGAAGTCTTAAAATAAGATCTTTTGATTGAGCATAAAAATCAGTAGGAATTCCAGGTGTTGATTGAATTTTATCCAGCAAATCAAGATCCAAAGTATGTTGATTTGCCAAAGGCATTGGTGGCGTTTTTTGAAAGCTTATTTTCGAAAAGTAGGATTCTGTCATTAAGGGACTTGTCACCATCAGGTCAAGACAAAGTTGATCTTGATCAAATAACCGAGTGATCAGCAAAAGGTGAGGTATTTGAAGCCTATCTTTGTCAAAATCAATCCATCCATAAATTTCAAATTCATTCATGGGTAAGTATTTTGAATTAGCACGGTAGGATTGTAGAAAAATATTCAAATCCAAAGGATGGGCTAAGTTTTCAGCAACAGGATTTCCGTCGGCAAGAAGGATGGCCGATGGGAATTTTTGAAGGCCAGTTTGGAAAATATTTTCCAGGGTGCGAATATGGCCTTGTTTCTTCATAGTAAACCTCGAATTTCAGCATGCAAAGAGGCTGTTGTGAAACTGCGGATGTGATTGGATTGTGGAACGATGGAAACATTCATCCAGGGAGCCATTTGGGCTAAGGTCGGTTGAAAAAAAACGGCTAAGGGTCCGCTCAGATAAAGATGTTGAATGTACTTTTCTTGAAGTGTTTGTCGAAGCAATTCGATCAAGATTTGATCAAAAAGAAAAATTTTAAATTCATCCGCATTCATTTCATTCATTGTTGTTGAAGGTCTTTGCAAGGAATCCATGTATCTTTCAAAAATGGGCCAAGGATCATGGCTAAAAAAATTCTCTTTAAGTAGGTGGGGGTTCAGAGCTGCGATCAGATCTAGAATGAAAACCTTGTTGGATCTTCCCATAAACAAGGATCCAGAATCGTACAAACTTGTCGAGCTGGTAGGACTGACAAGTCCCCAATGATCCAGTTGAAAGACATCTTGAGGTTGACGGATTGCATCCCAGTGGCGAACGTGGGGACAAGAAATGTCTCCCCAGGGACTTTTCCACAAATTGTTCATCGAGACAGGGTCAAGAAGAGTCCACTGGTCATATTGAAGATCTAAAGCTAAAGAGTTTGAGGCATTCGGTAGTTTCTGAGTAAATTTTTGAAGACAAAAAAGAGAGGCAAAAAGGGCGGACGAGATGTTTTCACTTTCATTGATGAAAGGATCCCCTTCTCCGTTCAGAAATAAAATTTGATCGGGTTCCGCAATTCCTTCCAAAGCAGCAACAACTTCTTTTTGATGTTCACGAAAAGGAGAGGTGAGTTGTTGAGATAAAAGTAAATTTTTTGTGTGCTGTAATTCTGTTCCAGAATTTGAAAGTCTTCGGCTAAAAACTTCAAATCCTTGGTTTTTAAAAAAATGACTTACAAACTCGAGGTTATCGCTATTGCGAAGTGAATGCATTAGACTGATGGTGACTCTTTGAATTCCAGAGAGTTTTAACTTTGCAGCAATGAATTCCAATTCGTCTATGGGGACAGGACGAATTGATTTTCCGTCAGCATTGGATCTCTCTGAAATTCCAAAGACAAGCTCCCGGCGGATAATGTGAGGAAATTTGAGAGAATTTTTCATGGGGTGGGTTTGTTGACTGGCAAACCAATCCTCTGTTCCCTTGGTGACAATCAATGCTTGTGATTGGCTGGGTTTCGAGTGAAAAAATTTTTTTACAAAATCCGAAGATATCAAAACCATTTTATCTTTGATCTCTGGATATTGTTGAAAGAACTGAGATAATCCTTCTTGCAGCCCTACTTTCAGCAAGCAAGATCGATGAAAAATCTGACGCAAGCAGTTTTGATTTTCAATCTCTAAAGCAGAGATTTCAAAAAAAGAAGGACTTATATGAATTCCAATGCACCACATGACATTCATTACAACATCAAGTTGATTGCATGACAACGACCTTCGTGTTTAGATTTTATGCAAAGACCAGGGGGTTTTATGAGAGTTTCCAAAGAAATCTTAACTTTAATTCCTTACAAGCCAGGAAAACCTATTTCGGAAGCGCAACGAGAATATGGTCTTGAGCACGTGACTAAATTAGCATCCAATGAGAATCCCTTGGGAGTTAGTCAACATGTGATTGACTCCATCCAAAGGCATCTTCAAGAAATTCATCGTTATCCAGATCCTTCATGCTATGACCTTTCGAAAAAAATGACAGAGCTTTGGAATATTCCTAAGGAGAAAATTGCTTTTGGAAATGGATCCAACGAATTGATAGACTTGTTGATTCGAATTTTTTGTGAACCCCAAGAGGCGATCTTGACGATGGACAAGGCCTTCGTTGCCTATCAAGTTTGTGCACAAGCAGGACGTGTGAAATCCTATTTTGCCGACTTGAATGCTGATTTTGATGTGGACTTGGATCAAATGGCATCCATGGTGGAAGCAGATCCTCAAATTCGTTTGGTATTTTTGCCCAACCCTAATAATCCAACGGGAAGAATTTTGCCACAAAAAAAAGTAAAGGCTTTTTTGAGGCGACTTTCCTCAAGACCAGATTTATTGGTTGTTTTTGATGAGGCCTATCACGAGTTCGTTCGTCATCCGGAATATCAATCTGCAATTCACTATTTGGATCAGTTTCCCCAGGTTGTGGTCTTAAGGACTTTTTCAAAAACCTATGGATTAGCAGGTTTAAGGTTAGGAGCTATGTTTGCTTCGGCCGAAGTGATTGGACTGGTTCATCGTGTGCGAAATCCATTCAATGTAAACTCCATTGTTCAAATTGCCGGCATTGCTGCTTTGGAAGATGTTCAGCATATTCAAAAGTCACAAAAAGTGGTTTGGGACGGGCTGGATTATTTTTATCAGCAATTAAAGATGATGAATGTTCCTTATGTGGAGTCTCAGGGGAATTTTGTGTTGGTGGACTGCCAGCGAAGTGCTTTGGAGGTCAACGAATATTGTATGCGTCACGGAATAATTTTAAGACCCGTCACCAACTATGGATTGCCACATCATTTAAGAATCAGTGTGGGCCTTTCAGAAGAGAACGAACGAACAATGAAATTATTGGCAAAAGCTCTGGGGCGATGACTTCTTTATCGCAGATCTTGACAGTGAAACGAAGGGATGGATATCGTGGATTTCGATGTCTTCTTCAAAAAAATCACTTCTGGAATTGCAATCGTTATCTGTCGAAGAAATTCAGTCTATTTTTTCATTGGCGAGTCAACTGAAGAAGGATTTTTTTCATCCTGAAAATCGCATGTCTTCCTTGGCTTCAATAGTCAAAACTAGTCCTGTGGCTTTGATGTTTTTTGAGCCATCAACTCGAACTCGGATGAGTTTTGAAACAGCTTGTGCACGACTTCAAGTTCCAACATTGCTTTTAGATGGGGCATCCGGAACAAGTTTAGAAAAAGGCGAAAGTATTTTGGATACTTTAGAAAATGTGGCAGCCATGCTGCCTCAAGCCTTGGTGATTCGTGTAGGGAAAGAGTTTGATTTGGAATCTTTTCAGCATCGTTGTTCTATTCCTATCATCAATGCTGGATGGGGTGTGCAGGGACATCCAACTCAAGCCCTTTTGGATCTTTTCACACTTCTGGAAAATGGGATTTCCTTGCAGACGTTGAAAATATTGTACGTTGGTGATGTTCGCCATAGTCGTGTCGTGGCTTCTCATTTCCAATTGTTAAAAAAGTGGAATGTTCAAATGGGGGCCTGTGCCCCAAGATCTTTTTTACCAGATTCATTTCCAGGACAGGTCTTTGATCAATTGGAAGAAGGACTTTCGTGGTGCAATGTGGTCATGTCCTTGCGAGGGCAAACAGAGCGACATCCGCAGGGGCTTTCGATCAGTCCAGAAGAATATCATCACCAGTATGGATTGAATGCGATGTCGGTTCGGGCCTTATCGGCACAGGCTTGGATTATGCATCCAGGACCTGTGATGATGGGGGTAGATATGACGGTGGATGTGGCGAAGGATCCTCGGTCTTTGATTCTTCAGCAGGTACAAAATGGAACATTTCTTCGTCAGGCTGTCTTGATTCATCTTTTGTCGAAGGGAAAACAATGACATCAGGCTTTTTAGTTTTAGAGACAGGAGAAGTATTTGAAGGTCGTTGGTTGGGTGGTGAAGACCGTGCCGGAGAAGTCGTCTTCAATACCAGTCCTTCGGGTTATGAAGAAATTGCAACAGATCCTTCCTATTTTTCACAAATTGTAGTGATGACAAGTCCTCAACAAGGAAATTATGGAGTGGACCAAGGAGTTTGGGAGTCACATAAGCTTTGGATTGAAGGATTTATTTGCCTGCAAATGCAAGGCACGACCCGAGATCAAAGTTGGCTGGAGCGTTTACGTGAAAAAAAGATTCCTTGTTTATCCCAAATAGATACAAGGGCTTTGGTGATGCATCTTCGTGAGCATGGAACTCCATGGGGAGCAGCTGTAACTGCAAAAAACAAAAATGAAGCTTTAGAAAAATCAAAAAAACTCATTGCCACAAAAAGAAATATGGACACCGATTGGGTTCATTTGGTCAGTCGTGTTTCTTCGCAGTATCGAGCAGGTCAAAAGACTTCAGGACCAGTACTTGCTGTTTTAGATTTTGGATGCAAAGAAAATATATTACGAGAATTAGAGCAACGATGTGCTGGTTTATGGGTATTTCCTAGTCGAACATCAGCTCAGGAAATTTTATCGAAAAAAGTGGACGGATTAGTTTTAACCAATGGCCCTGGGGATCCGTCCTCTGTTCAGGTGGCTGTGTCAACAGTGAAAACTTTGTTGGGTAAAAAACCTATTTTTGGCGTTTGTATGGGACATCAGATCTTAGGTTTAGCTTTGGGTGCGAAGACATTTCGTTTGAAGTACGGCCATCGTGGAGCCAATCATCCCATCCAAGATGATCTTTTGGGACGCATTTATATGTCCTCGCAAAATCATGGATATGCTGTGGATCCAAACAGTCTTCCTTCGGATGTGGTTGTGTCTCATGTGAATTTGAATGATAAAACTTGTGCGGGGCTTTTTCATGAAAGATTCAAATGCTTGAGTGTTCAGTTTCACCCAGAAAGTCATCCTGGCCCCCATGATGCTGTCGGTCTTTTCGATTTTTATATAGATCAAATGATAGGAAAAATGAATGAATCCCTTTGAAGTACTAATGGAAAAAGTTTTGCACCATTTTGCTGGTGAACAATTTAAAGATGAAGTCCGTCAAGCAAAGGCAGAATTTTTTGAAAATGCAGGCATTCTTGACGAAAACGCGGATAGTTTTGAAATGCGGATGTCTCAATTTTTTGATTGGTATTTTTATACACGAGAACTTTCAGGCTATGCGTTGACTCCTTTAGAAAGTGCTTTGATGGTCAGAGAGCTTCGTTTTTCAGCAGAGGAATTGAGTCTTTTGGATAAAATGAAGCAACATCGTCATTCAATTTTTGAATTTGTAAAGCATAAGGATTCTGAAATTGTGATCAAAGACTTATTAAAGAATGAAAAATTGGTCATAAAAAAATCACCTTGGTCTTATGGTTTTGATGGAGATGAATATTTTGAAGCTCGCTTGATTCCAGATCAAGGGTCATGGATTTTTACAAAGGGGATCTGTTTTCACCCAGAAGAAGCTAAAAAGTATATTTTGGCCGAAGTCAAAGAACACAGAAAGGATCCTGATTTAAATCCCGAAGACATGATGTTGAAACTTGTGAAAATGAGATACAAGTTTGAACGTTATCGTCATGTGAAGCCTGAAATGATTTATACCAACGACAAACGATAGATTGAAGGAGAAGATATGGGGCGCAGAAGAGATCTGAAGAAAGTTTTGATCATCGGAAGTGGGCCCATTGTTATTGGTCAAGCCTGTGAATTTGATTACTCGGGAACTCAAGCCTGCAAAGCCTTGATGAAAGAAGGACTTGAAGTTGTCCTAGTGAATTCCAATCCTGCAACCATTATGACGGATCCTGAAATTGCAACAAAGGTTTATATTGAACCGTTGAAGGTTGAATTTTTAGAAAAAATTATTGAGTTGGAACGTCCTGATGCTGTGATCCCAACTTTGGGTGGTCAAACAGCCCTGAACTTAGCGCTGGAACTTCATGATCAAGGGATTCTAAATCGTTACAAGGTTGAATTGTTAGGTGCAAATCCCACGGTGATTCGCGCGGCGGAAGATCGTGAAGAATTTCGAAAAGTTTTAGATCGAGTGGGCGCTAAGTATCCAGAAAGTCATTTAGTCCGAACTTTTGAAGATGGTAAAAAAGTTGGAGACCTGTTAGGTTATCCTTTGATTTTAAGACCCAACTACACCTTGGGTGGTGGTGGTGGCGGTATCGCATATTCTCCGGAAGAGTACCATTCTATGCTTGTTGGAGCTTTGCATGAAAGTCCGACATCAGAAGTCCTGGTGGAAGAAAGTATATTAGGTTGGAAAGAGTTTGAATTGGAAGTGATGAGAGATCATCGTGGAACCTTTGTCGTTGTCTGTACTATTGAAAACTTTGATCCATGCGGAGTGCACACAGGAGATAGTATCACGGTGGCTCCTCAACAAACTTTATCCGATAGAGAATATCAATCAATGAGAGATGAAGCCTGTCGGATATTGAATGAGGTCGGCGTGCAGACAGGTGGGGCGAATATCCAATTTGCAGTCCATCCACAAACGGGTGAGCGAGTTGTGATAGAAATGAACCCAAGAGTCAGTCGTTCATCGGCTTTAGCAAGTAAAGCGACGGGATTTCCTATTGCGAAAATTGCTGCACTTTTGTCTGTTGGTTATTCTTTGGATGAAATCCAAAATGATATTACAAAGGTAACTCCTACTTGTTATGAACCAGCCTTGGATTATGTTGTGACAAAAATTCCTCGGTTTGCTTTTGAAAAGTTTCCAGGTTCTAAAGATCTTTTAAGCACGCAAATGAAAAGCGTGGGTGAGGTGATGGGAATAGGCAGAACTTTTCAAGAATCCTTCATGAAAGCGATTTCTTCTTTGGAAAAAAATGTGGAAGGTTTTCCAGCAATGAGTGCCAGTCTGGAAAAAATTTCCTATCCTAATAGCCAACGCATCTTTCATTTGTATCAAGCTTTCCGTGATGGAAAAACAGTGTCACACTTGGCGGAACTGACGGGTATTGTTCCCTGGTTTTTAGAACAGTTGGAAGAAATTGTTTTCTTGGAAAGAGATCTTCGATTTCATAAAGAATTGACGAAGGATTTGTTGTTACAAGCCAAACGTAAGGGATTTTCAGATGCATTGATTGCGCGTCATCGACAGACAACCGCAGAGTCGATCCGACAACTGCGTCATCAATGGAATTTAAGACCTGCATTTTTACAAGTGGATACATGTGCGGCCGAGTTTAAATCAGAAACTCCATACTTTTATTCCACCTATTGGTCGCAAGTTTCAGCAGAAGTTCCCTTGAAGTCGTCAGTCATTGTGATAGGAAGCGGACCGAACCGCATAGGTCAGGGGATCGAGTTTGACTACAGTTGCGTTCGTGGAGTTCGAGCTTATCAGAAGTTGGGGTATCAAGTGGCTATGATCAACTCGAATCCAGAAACTGTTTCGACAGACTATGATACTTCCGACGTTTTATTTTTTGAACCATTGCATGAAGAATATGTCACAGAAGTTTTTGACTATGTGAAAAAAAATTCGAAGGAGTTCGCTGGATTTGTTGCTCAGTTGGGTGGGCAGACTCCTATTAATTTGTCTCATCTACTTGTTCAAAAGGGTTTTCCATTGCTGGGTTCCAGTTTAAAAACTATTGATCTTGCCGAAGATCGAGGTCTTTTTTCAAATATCTGCCGAGATTTAAAGTTTAAAATTCCAGCATCTAGGATGGTTGCATCTTTGGAAGAATCTTTGAGTGCTGCCGGTCAAATTGGTTATCCAGTGATTTGCCGTCCCAGTTTTGTTTTGGGTGGTCGTCGCATGGAAGTAATAGAATCTGATGAAGAGCTTGCTTCCTATTTTGAAAGGCATGGAGAGTTTTTTTCGTCTCAACGTCCATGTTTGATGGATCAGTTTTTAGCTGGAGCTTTAGAGGTTGATGTGGATCTTGTTCGAGGCCAAGATTGGATTGTTGTTGGTGGAATTGTTGAACATATTGAAGCCGCGGGTGTTCATTCTGGCGATAGTCAAGGGGT
>CAZFSX010000117.1:0-4968 GCA_964522115.1 uncultured Pseudobdellovibrionaceae bacterium
GTATGGGCTTTGTGATTGATGAAGGTGCTGCCGTTGTTTGGCGTGGCCCCATGTTGTTCAAGGCCATGGATCAGTTTCTTCGTGATGTGGATTGGGGAGAATTGGATGTTCTTGTTGTGGATCTGCCACCAGGTACAGGAGACATTCAATTAACATTGGCACAGAAAACGAAATTGACGGCAGCCATCTGTGTGACGACTCCGCAGAATATTTCTTTGATCGATGTGAAGAAAGCCTTGGATATGTGGAAACGATTAAATATTCCAATCTTGGGTGTTGTTGAAAATATGAGTTATATGCTGAATCCCGCCAATGGGGAGCGCATGCAGTTATTTCCCAAGGGAGAATTGGACGCATTTTTAGATCAGCAACAGTTGACGAAAATGATCGAAATTCCCTTTCATCCACAAGTTGGGATGGCCTGTGAAGCTGGAATTCCCGTGGTGCAAATGAAACCTGAAAGCGCAGAATCCGCCGCCTTTATGAAGTTGGCAGATCAGGTCGCTGCAAAATTGGGTTTTGAATAAATCCCCTGATGAAACAATTTTTCAGCAGCTTTTGAGTTCATCTTGTTTCATTTTGAGTCATAAATTTAAAAACTGTCTAAAAATTCGTCTTGTGTTGAGAAGCTGGACGAATTTTTTTTTACCTTTTTTCAGCTCATGATATTCTTATTCATGTCAGCGAACGGAGATTTAGGTTCGCGACACAGAAGAAGGCCCAGGACTTCAGCGCACGGAAGGAAGTCAAAGGGTGGAAGGCAGGGACGATGCCAGGTGATAGCTTAAAAGGAGGTTCCTAGAGGTGTGATTTCCTTCCTTTGCTCAAGGCAAACCAGAGGAAACTTTGGGACGCAAAGCTAAAGGGGCTACAGCCAAAGAAGGCCATGCCAGCCAGACTGCCAGAGGTGAGAATCTCCTTGGTGGAACGATCTCGCAAACGGAAGGTTTGTATGTTTTTAAAAATTCAAAATAAGAAGGTTTCATTCCCCTTAGCCCACTAAGTTGTCACGGTTGAAATTTAGTGGGTTATTTTTTTTCTATCTCTTTTTTTCAAAATAAAAAATCAATGAGTCGATTCTTGCGAGACTTCTTCCGCTTGCATGTTTTCACCACGACGGTAGCGATCCGCAAGGGTGCTGTCATTCGTCGGAAATGAAAACAGCAGGGAGTGCACATTGGTGGAAGGATCTTCCTGAGTCACAGCAATGTAATACAAATTCGGCTCTTCATGATCGTGGAATTCTTTGATGAAGTTCACAAGAATCACATCACCCATTTCATTCGTGCGCCAGATTTCGTCAGGGCTTTCGATGGTTTCTTCCCGAAGATCACCAAGGGCTTGAAATTTATCATTTGCAATGTCTTTGTCGGATCGCACTTTCATCATGGCTAAGAAAAGACCCATCGCAAAGGGGTCTCCTTCGCTCATGCTATCGCCTTCAATGGCTGCAAATTCCAACTCTTCAAAGGCGCGATCAAAAATAAGATCCTGACGACGGTAGTGATTGACCATCTCAATGTCATTGGTGACGAAATTCATAAAGACAAAAGTGACTTCGTCGTCTTGGTTTACATAGCAAATAGCAATGTGGAAAGCTTCGATCTCTGGAAGTTCTCGAATGAAAGTGAATAAGGCAAAATCAGGAAAAGTCTTTGCATCATGCCAAATCTCATCAGGCTCGTCCAAGATTTCATCAAGATTGTCAGCAAGCTCGACCATCTTGTCATTGTTCAGATCTGTATTCTTCCGATGTTGAAGATATTCTTTTTCAAGTTGATCAATATGGGGACCAAAGAATTTAAAAAGAGCTTCATCATTATCAAAAATAAGTTTTTTCTCTTCATCGATAATGATCTGATCTTTTTTGATTCTTGGTTTAGATTTTTTTGTGTAAATCGAAGTCACGGAATCACGCTTTCTAGTTTTTTTTCTCATACATTTATTAACTGGATGATTTTAGGCAAACATCAACGATTAGTTTCCATTACTCATGACGTCAATAGTTTTTGTTGCAAAGCTTCGAAAAATTCATCAGCCTTAAGGTAACAGATACGAATTCGCAAGGAGGCGATGCTTTGTCTGCAGTAGAAGAAAAAAGCTTAGAGCGCATGGAAGCACTTTTGCGTCATGCAGCATCAGGAATCCACATTCTGTTTGATAATGACGCTATTGCGAAAGTGCTTGCTCGTGTCAAGGACGACAAGGACTTTTTCGATTTCGACAAAATGAAGCGGGTGCAGGATTGTATGACTGCCTTGGTTGCAAAAGATTCCTATTACGAAAAGATGGCTTATCTGCGGGAGTTGGATCAAGAATCCTACGAGATGCTGATTCGTACTTATTTTCATATCGTTGAGAACACGATCCGTGCTTCTCATGAAATGATTCATTAAAAATTATTTGTTAGAATAAAGGTGGGGATTTTCGGTGCGAATCACAAGGTGAAGCCTGGGTTCTTCATCCTCGCTTGATTCAAAGACAAAATCAAACATCAGTTTTTGGTGATGTCCTAGCTTTTCATTTTTTTGGGACTTAGCTGCTAACTCTAAAAACATGCGCATTGCTGGAATATTCATACTGATGTTGGCCTGGAGTACGCCCAGATTTCCAGACGATGTCATTTGTGAAAGTTGATGGGTCAGGTAATCTTGCTTAAGGATATTGGGGCGAGATAAAGTGTATTGATCCAAGGAAATGATTCCCACCGCATTTTGGTAAGGGTGGTTCAGTAAAATTTGAATCGCAGAAATGGCTTGAAAAGTTCGTTCCAATTGAATCTTCTCTTGGTGCCAATAATATAAATATTGAGCAGGCAGTATCGCCAAAGGCATGGTTGCTGGTGCAATAAGATAAGTAAGAAAGAAAGCCACGGCTGTTGATTTCACAGATTGTTTCGAACGCTCTTCCACAGAAAGTTGCCCACGAGATTCATGATTGAAAGAATATTGAGCTTCAAGAATTTGATGAAAAAAATCAGAAATCTGATGAGCGCCAACCAAAGAATGAACCAGTAAAACATCATGTGCAGACATAGGACTTGTTTTTTTCTCATAATCAGCACTGATATCTTTCAGGCGTTTTTGAGTTTGAGCTGTGGGTTCTGCAAAGATATTTGAACTTTGATTTGTGATCCAAAAAGTATTGGATTTTTCTTGAGATAAGACATGCATGTGTCGAGCAATGGATCCAATGGAGTTGATGGTTCCTCTTTCCGTCAGTTCATTGATTTGGGATGTTAGAGCTGCTGTGGATTGATAGAAAAGAATTTGGCAAAGGGGAGCTTTCGCAGAGGAGCTGGCCGTTTCACTTAGCGAGGGCGTCGTTTTCAGATCTTTTAAAACGTGGGGGTGCGAGCCACCATGAGAAGGAAGAGCCATCATGAAGCCGAAAACAGCGAAGAAAATCGGGGATCGGCGGCTTACCAAAAGGGGAAAGAAACAAAAAGCTTTTTTGCTTATTGCAAGCCAAGGCTGAATTGTTCTTTCCATACATCACTTCCTTTACGAAGATTATAAAATGGAGCTTAAAAACTCCTCCCGATCAAAAGGGCGAAGGTCTTCAAGTTTTTCTCCGATTCCGATGAACTTCACCGGAATTTTCACTTCATTCACAACCCCAACAAGGACTCCACCTTTGGCAGTTCCATCCATTTTGGTCATGATAAAGCCAGTCAAACCTACCGACTGATGAAACTCCTTTGCCTGCTGAAGAGCATTTTGGCCGGAGTTTGCATCCAAGACAATCCATGCCTCATGGGGAGCTGTGGGATCAATTTTGCGTAGAACGCGTTGAACCTTTTTCAGTTCTTCCATCAAGTGGGACTGTGTATGTAGACGACCTGCGGTATCTACAATAAGCAAATCAAATTGTCGAGCTTTTGCATTCTGAAGGGCTTCAAAAGCCACAGCTCCAGGGTCTTGGACGCCTTCAGGGGAAAAAATTTCAACTTGGGCACGTTCACTCCAGGCTTTCAATTGGTTTCCGGCAGCGGCACGGAAGGTATCTCCTGCGGCGACCATGACTTTTTTTCCTGATTGTGCGGCCATTGCCGCCAGTTTGCCAATGGTGGTGGTTTTACCCACTCCATTCACGCCCACCACAAGCCAGACCTGCGGGGTGGCCATGGCATTATCAGCGGAGAGTGGAGTTTGTTGAAATGGTGAGTTTGTCGAAGATTCTGCAGTAAGGTTCTTCGAAGTTGTCCCCGAAGGAAGTCCTTCCACGCTGATCAGAATTTGACGAAACTCCTCTAGGATCATTTGACGAAGAAGTTCGGCATCTTTTTTTTCGTTTTTCGTCAGGCGTTCTTCGATTTTGCTGAAAAGCGTCTGCACTGTTTTTGGTCCAAGGTCACTGGTGTAAAGAACTTCTTCGATACTTTCAAGAACCTGTTTATCATCTTGGATCAAAAGGTCTTGCAGGCGACCCCATAGTTTTTTCTTTGTTTGATCCAAGGATTTGGGCAAAGAGGTGCGAAGAACAGCCTGCGTTTCCGAAGCGGAAGTTCTGGCGGCGGGCGGGGGTGTTTGTTGATCAGCAAGAGCTTGGCTTCTTTTTTCAGAAGAGGTGTCATTTTCACTGGAATTTCTGGGGGAAGATTTGGAACTGACTTGCTGGGGTTGTTTGCTTTGTGTCGCAATTTTCTTGCGTTGAAAATAGAAGACAGCGGCACCTGCTGCAATAAGAGTGGATGTAAGGATAAGTATGCTGATCATGTCCATGTTGAAAGGCCCTTCTTTCGTTGTTTTTTCGAGCACGTTCTTAGCACATCCCGATGGCCTTCGTCTTTAGCTTAATTGCGGGATGTGCACCGAATCAGTGGAGGATTAAAAACTGGATGGACTCAATTTCTCCACGGGTTGGACTACGTTCTGTGGTTTGGGAGCCGTAGGAGCTGTGGGTTTGTTTGCAGCCGTAGGAGCTGTGGGTTTGTTTGCAGCCGTAGGAGCTGTGGGTTTGTTTGCA
>CAZFSX010000117.1:5068-8127 GCA_964522115.1 uncultured Pseudobdellovibrionaceae bacterium
TTTCCAGAAGATTTCTTTCCTGATTTTTTGCTTTCCTTTTTTACTTTTTGATCGGGGATGGATGGGCGACCTGCAATCTGGGTATTGACGCCCATACGTTCGCCTTTGCGTTGGAATTCAGGAATGGCTTTCACCTGAGGTGCCGCTGGAATAACAGGAGCAACGGGTGCCGCAGGCGTTGCGGGAACCAGTGATTTTTCGGTTCCAGCAGCTGGATCATTTTTCACGGATTCTTCAGTCGTTGGAGGCGGTACTTCCTGTTTTGAAGGAGTTGGCGCTTCCTCTTTTAATGGTGGAAGTTCTTCTTGGTCAATTCCGTCTTGTGAGTCTTTAACGGCTTTTGTGATCACGCCATCATCAGCAACTTCCAGAAGTCGCAAAAGAGTTCTAACATTCGTGATATCTGCATCTAAAACTTTTTTATTGATATGGGATTCATCAAAAACTAAGACTGTATCTTTCAACGAAAGATCTTGAGAATCTTTCAATTTGATCACAGGAACAGAGCAAGCCACAGATACCGCATTTTCAAAATCAACAGCAGGAATGGATGGAACTTTTTCCAATGATTGAAGTCGAGCTTCCAATTGTTTTAAAATTTCAATTTCCATGCTGTTGTTGGAATTAGTTTCATCTTTCTTTTCTTCCGATTTGGCTTCCTGATTTTTTTTCTCTGCTTTGACTTCTTTGGACTGTT
Source organism: uncultured Pseudobdellovibrionaceae bacterium (assembly GCA_964522115.1). Classification (GTDB taxonomy): domain Bacteria; phylum Bdellovibrionota; class Bdellovibrionia; order Bdellovibrionales; family Bdellovibrionaceae; genus CAZFSX01. The sequence continues at coordinate 5,766 of CAZFSX010000117.1, forward strand.
TGGGTTGTTTTGCCAAAATGCCTAAATTTAGAAGAATTCCTTTTTGTTCCAAAGCTTTTTGAGCCGAAGCAATAAAAATCAAATCGCTTTGCATCTTTTCGTCATCACATTCTTTTTGAACTTCAGGCTGCAAAGTTAAAAAGCGTTGAAGAGCGTTAAGGATCGCTGGATATTCCACATCTTCGGCTTGAGTAAAGCATCCAGGATTAGTTTCTGTTTTTTTGTATTTCGAAATCATCAGTTGAATATTTTCAACTTGTTCAGAAAGAGCTTTCACGCTGTTTAAGGATTTGATTCCAAAAACATCGACAAACACTTTCCCTTTTTTCTGAGCTTCTTGAAGATCTGCTTCGGATTTTACATCCGTCAAATCTTGAATAACATTGCGTTTGAGGGATATTTTGAAATCTCTAGCTAAAATTTTCAAGTTTTCTTCCATAATTTGTATGTCGTCATTTTTCATTTTTAGATCACAAGCTTGGTTAGGTTGTGCTGGAAGCACTTTTTTTAGACCATTGCCTAAGATCGAATTGGGATCAACTTTCTGTGGGGTTACAGCAGGTTTTCCATCCACATTATCACTGTGGATGATTGTGTCGGCTATGTTTTCATCCTTAGGGTTCGCAACGATGCCCTTTTGGCATGCCGTTAAAAGTGCTGCTGAAACATAGATAAAAGCTCCGATCAGCAGGGACTGTTTGAAGTTAAGTGTTTTTATTGGCATAAGATCCTCCATTACTTGGATGCCCAAAAAGGGGCAATCATCTCAGAATGGTGCACTTCTTATGCCAAGGTTTAAGATCATCTGAATGGACTTGGCAGGACCAGCGGTGCCCAAAAGAGTCACTTCAGTTCCATACAAGGCCAAAAAATGTCATTTGCGAATCGAATTGCCTCAAAATATAAGCCACCGAAAAGTCTGATTTTAAGAAAGAGTTGAGAGGTTTCTTCTTGGTGTCAGAAAAATAACATCTATGAAAAAATATCTTTTCTATATATTGTTGCTGAAATCGACTGAACCTACTGTTCCTTTTGATGCGTTGGAAAATCAACTCCACAAACTTTGGAAGGATAGCACAATTTGCCGAGGTTAATTATGAAGATGCTATGGGCATGTATTCTATTTTTATACACGGGTATCGTACGATCTGAGGTCGTAACTTGCAATGATATCTTCCTTCAAGCGTCTGTAAGTAGACAAGAGATCGTCCATCCAGCGGATCAAAAATTAAGAACGATCATTGATGAATATCTTCTCGGTTTAGAGTGGAAAGGGGAACAAGATGATGTCAGTGTTTTATTTTCTAAGTCCAGAGCAGTAGTTACTCAATTTAAGCAAGAATTATCTGTTGATTATCAGTTGCGTGAATTTAGCGTTGATCAAGTTGTTAGTCTTGATCCCAACAAGACATTCAGCAGTTTCGTTAAATTTCTCGATTTGGGCAAATTAAAAAATAAAAATACAGTCTTGTGGGTTGATCTTCGTCCATTTCAATCTACGAAAGATTTTCCTAAAATTATTAGAGCATTAAATGTATCCAGAACAAAATTAGGGTTTGATGATGCCAAAATAATTGTAATTTTAGAACTATCTGAGCAAGCTCTTTCAGACCTTGTTACATACGGACCTGATATTTATTCTGTCATGCGAAGATTTATTTACGAATAGGTCCAGTCGGCAGATTCATTGTTAAAAGTTAGAACTTGTCATAATGGTTTCAGTTATTTTTGGTCCAAGAATCTCTAAGAGCTTCATCATTTGAGGATTTTCTTGAAGGAGCTCATCCTTCCAGGGAAGAACCTTTTTAAATTCGATGACCTCTTCGATGCTGGGCCGTCCCTTCAAAAATGAAGTCCACAGACTATCATTATTTCCATCTTTTTCGGATAGAGAAATTCCATGCTGTTGAAAAAACAAAATCCATGGAGTTTTCTTTAAAAAAGCAGCGCGAGTTAGAGCATTCTTTTTATCCAAGTAACGACGAATTTGCAGAGGATCCACATGTTTTTGAAGAAGAAACTGGGCAGAGAGAAAAAGATCATTTTCTACACACTCGATCATGGCCGTTTGAGTTTGATTCTGATTCACAATGAATTGTTTGGAATTGTCTTCTGTCCAAAGGTCTTCCATGGTGGCAAGATCCTGCTGATGAAGTGCATGTTGGAAAAGTTCGAGAGCAAAAAAAGTTTCCAGCTTCTTTTTCAGAAATTTCCAGTTTTCTTTCACGGCCACTTCATAAAACGCAACCAATAACTGGGGCCGGGGATATCGATCAAAGGATTCTAAATGAATTTCACTTTGAATGATGGCATCAATCATACTGCTTTGGAATTTCGAAGAAAGTCTTCGAAATTCAGAAGC
>CAZFSX010000118.1:0-8069 GCA_964522115.1 uncultured Pseudobdellovibrionaceae bacterium
GCTGTCACGGTGGGAGAATTAAATAAAGTCTCCTTTCAATTTTGGGAAGGATTTCTTGCCGGCAAATTGCAACAGGAAGCTCGAGAAAAAATATGTGTGCGCCGAACGCAAGTGGCTCTTCGTGATGACCTAGCTCAACTTTATGTAGCGTCCTTTCCTGAAGCTCAGGCAAGAAGAGATCAAGCTCGTCAGATGATTCAAGAGATAAAAACAAGTTTTCACCACAGTCTGAATCATGCGCAGTGGTTGGATGAATCGACTCGTCAAGAAGCTCATCAAAAATTGGATCGATTAAATCCCTTGATGGGTTATCCAGATCAGTGGATCTCGTATCAGAATCTTTCCCTTCAAGAAGGAGAATCTGTTCGCAATTGGGTGCAAGCGCAAAGCTTCGAGGCTCATCGGCAACTTGAAAAACTTGGGCAGCCCGTGGATGATGGTGAATTCGATATGGCGGCTTGGGAATTGAATGCTTATTATAATCCTTCGAAGAATCAGATGGTTTTTCCGCTTGTGAATCTGCAGTCACCACTTTTTGATTTGCGATCCAATATCGCTTTGAATATGGGAGCACTTGGAGCCACCATGGGGCATGAGATGATTCATGGTTTTGACTCTGCAGGCAGTAAGATGGATGGCGCTGGTAATTTAAGGGATTGGTGGAGTTCTGCGACTCGTAAGGGTTTTGACCAAGGGGCTCAGTGCTTAGCAAAGCAAGCTTCGGCCTATGAAATTTTGCCTCAGTTAAACATTAAAGGAAGTGCAACCCTAACAGAAAATATTGCGGATCAAGGGGGGACGCGCATGGCATATCAGGCCTATCGACGAAAGGCTTTGCAAGCTGCTCATTCATCCGAAGAAATGTTTTCAATGGATCAGCAGTTTTTTCTTTCCTATGCTCACTCGTGGTGTGCCAAATCGACCGAGTCAAAATTAAGAAGTCAGGTGCTTTCGGATCCACATCCACCGGAAGAGTTCCGGGTGAATGGTGTCCTCATGAATATGCCTGAATTTTCCGAAGCCTTCCAATGTCGTCAGGGCGTGGATCGCATGGCTCCCTCTCAGCGTTGTTCGATTTGGTAGCGTCGTGATCAAAAGGTTTAAATAAGAAAGCACGAGATCTGTGTTCATCATTCCATCAACAGTGTGGCGGGAAAGGTAGTAATAAATTTACAGCCTATCAAAGCGGTTTCTTCAAAGATTCCCTAGCTGGGTTCAAATTGTTCAACTTACTGAATTCCTGTTTTTTTCTGTTGGCCATGGATTGATGTTGATTGTTTATCGGACAAATGGCTCCACAGGTTGACTGCAAAATTATAGCTTAGCGCTGTTCGTTCGGAGGGTGACATCTTAAGTTCAAAACCGGAACTTAATTGTTTTTCAACTTCTTTCAGAGAACTTTTTTTTCCGTTGATAAAAACAAGATCAGGATTGGCAATCACGATGTGCTTGTCTTTCCATTGGATATTTCCACGAAGGACTTCTTGAGTAGGTCTTTCGGAGTATACTAATAAATTTGTGGATTGTTCATTCTTAGGGTCAAGAGTGTGAAAATAAAATGTCGTCGTGATTAGTTGACCCTGAAAATTATATTCCTGGTCCTTAATTAGTTTCCCATTGGAATCCCTCAGTCGCGACAGGGATCCTTTCATTGAAAAAGTTTCTGGATCAAACCAAGCGGAGTCTGTTTCCTTTTTGTTGACGAAACATTCAAGCAGAATGGGCGTCTGTTGTTTGGCAGTTTGAATTTGACCATGGAGTTTTTCTTCACAGTGTTTTTTGAAGGAGCCTTGAGTCCAAATTTTCCCATTTCCAGCGAAGGCAAAAGAAGACAAAGTACAGAAGATGCTGATGATCATTTTCATAGTTAAGGTGTCCTTACTTCGTTGCATTGGATGAATCCTTCGCTGGAGAAACGGGAGCTTTTGGATTTTGAGTGTCAGAAGAGCAGGCTTCCATGATTTCTTGGAATTTGTAGTTGATGGCTTGCGTGACCCGGGCAACATTGCAACCAATTTGATCGGCTTGGCTGACGAAGTGGGATCCATATTCCACGGTGGGATCCATCCAACGGCAATTTCCCTTTGCCATAATACGTGTATAATCTTTGATCGGAATGATAGGGGTTCCATCCAGGGCATTGCGATTGGAAAATGCACTTCTAGCGCCGATATGTTCTGTACGAATAGATCCAAATTCACCTGTTTGGGGGTCTATGCTTATATTGAAAGTTCTTCGAGAGTTTGTTTGATCTAAACGTCCTGGCATCAATGTTGAAGTTAAAGTTGGCGTTCCGAATTTATTTTTTTCGAGAACCGCTTCGTAGTTTCCGTCCCCAAGATTCATTAGAAATCGAGTTTGCCCATGATCACCGCTTAAGACCTGGGCTTGCACATTTGTGTAGTGACTTGCTTGTTCAAAGAATTTCTTTTTTTGATGATCTATCACTTGGCATAAATGGGGATTGATTTGAATAGCCTTTTGACGTTCCTCAAGGGGGTGTTGAAGCAGTTCATCAAGTGTTGATGCTGCAATAGAAAAATCATCGGGTTGATTGGCAGCAACACCTGATTCATGAATCAGAAGAGAGGAAAGTCGAGAAGCTTCTTCTTCGGAAGTTCCAGGGTAAGTGCGTTGAATCGCTTTGATCGTAAAATGATTTTTCACGCGCTCCAAAGCAACGCCTGCAAGCAGTCCCATTAATGCGCCTTTAGCTTTTGCTTTGATGGCCAGCCTATTTTTGGTGATCATTCCACTCGCTTCGATGATCCTGTTGGTTATTTTTAAATTTTTATTCAACTTCAGAATCTCTTCATTGTTTTGGATCGCTTCAGTCTTCAGTGCTTGCCACTCGGAATCCTGAATGGGAGCTTGATTCATTCGCTTCATTTTAATATGTGATTCAATTCTGGTTCTTTCTTTCAGGAGTTGAATTCTCTTTTTTTCAAATTCAATTTTTTCACTCATGGTCTTGTCATCTAAGCCAATGGATCGAAGATGATTTTTTAAATGATCGATAGCTTGGTCCATGCGGTACTGAAATTTTTTTTCAGATCGACCCGTCGAATGACTGTATTGTAATTCAGCAAGTTGATTTTTTAAAAAGGTCTCATAGTTGGTTGCATTGGGTACGCCCATGATCGTCCTTGGGTTGGTATCAACAGCACGCATGGATTCTCGAACTTTCCTGCTATCATCCCAAGCTTTCAGATTTCCAGCAACAATTCCACCGGCGAATCCTAAAGAAATTAATTTGCCATTATTTGAAAATGACCAGCAATCGCCTAAAGCACTGTTTTCTGAACAACTAGCCAATGTGGAAGCAGCAAGAAGGCTTTCATCCGAAAGGCAGTTGGAAGGATTTGGATTTGTAGTCTTTGCTTCTGAAACTGTGGAATTGGAAGCTCTGACTTCATTGCTTTCCGCTTTGACAGTGGATGATATGCAGAAGAGAACAGAAAAGAAGTACTGCAAGATGAGAAAGAAAACATTTTTGTTTTTAGACATTCAATCCACTCCTTCATGGGCTTATTTCCATTTTGAAGGAAGGAAGTGGATATTTCAATTTGACCTTCGTCGTGAAGAGATGAAAGGTCCAGTTCTAAAGGTAAAATTATTGGTAGACGCCGAAGAAGGACCTCATGGATCGCTGGTAAAATTCAGCTTTTTCAGCGTGGGACTTGGATTTTGGGTATCTGGCTGAAGCATGAATTGCATCTTGAAGATCGATGATGGCATAAAAAATGGATTCAAATTGATGATTTTTCAATGCCAAGAAAAAATCTTGATCATAAAATTGTGTGTGAGCAGCAATAGATTCATCCGTTAATTCTTTGAACAGACGTTCTTTGAAAGAACTCAACACCTGCTGACTTTTTTTCATCAAATCATTTCGTACGATTTTATCTTGTGACGTCGCCAGCAACATTTTGATGCGTTGAGCGGGTTGAAAGTTCGGAAACATCATGCTCACATCACGTAAAAGATCATCCTTGGGAAGTTTTGAATTTAAAGCATAGTAAACCAGAGCATGATGTTTCGCTTCCGCGTAGGTCGATGCGGGAATATCTAAAACATTCAGTAAAAATTGATTTTCATGGGAGATCATCCACACAAGGTCATCCATACTGGCCGTCGTCAGAATTTCTTTGAAGCGAAGAAGGCGAGAGTTCATACCGGGTCCAAAAAAACGCAACCAACGAGCAGCTTCATCAGGTCCCTGACGAAGATAAATCTTCTTTGTTTTATCTTCGATTTGTTCTGAATAATGTTTTAACTTTTCAGTTGTTAGCCCAGGCAGGCCTTCATCCGTCTTCATTGGAAAAACTTGGTCACAGTTGAAGTGTGTGGCTCCAGCAAAACTGACATTTGTCATGATCACTGAAAAAAGCAAAATAAAAAAAGCACGATGCATAGAAGCCCCCTGTGTGCGTGAAAAAATAAGCAATAGATCGCGCAATCTAGCAGATCAAGTTGAGTTTGTCCAACAAGTTGACTCATGATCGCGGCCGAGGTCATAGGCATAGAACCCTTTCAGGAAGCCATATTCAACGATAAAAAAGGGTCTAAAATTTTGGAAAAGTTGGTGTTTTACATCTGCAAAGATATTCAGCAGATTTTATTTATGTGGTGAAAGAAAATGGAGAGTGTATTACCCAAATTCTTGGAAAATGGGTAATAAGTCCACCATTTTCTAAAATGGTATTTACGTCCAGTTGTGGTCTTCAAATCTGGCGACCGCCCTTGAATACTTTGTGAAGAGGCATCTGGCCAACATGATAGAACAGCTCTCGGGGATCTTGATCCAGAAGGAGGAAATCCGCGGATTTTCCCACACTTAACGATCCAATTTCCTTCTGCAGACCTAGGGCATAACTTGCGCCAAGGGTGTAAGCAGATAATACTTCAAACCAGGACATTTTCATTTCCAGCCTTGCAAGCAATCCTACCAAAGCTAAGTCTTGAGAAGGACTGCTTCCAGGATTAAAATCTGTGGCCAGGGCCACTCGCACTCCGGAATCAATCATGGCTCGCGCTCTGGGATATGGGCAGCGCATGTACAAATCTGCCGTGGGAAGCAGGACGGCCGTCGTTGAACTTTTTGCTAAGTCTTGAATATTCTGATCCGTGATTTGTAAGACATGATCGGCAGACAGGGCGCCTAGCTCCATCGCTAATTCTGTTCCGCCAGAATGGCTCAACTGATCAGCATGAATACTGATTTCGAAATCCAATTCTTTGGCCAGCTGAAGATAAAACCTGGCAAGGTCTTTTGAAAAAAATCCATTTTCAATAAAAATATCAACTCGAGAACACAAAGCCCGAGCTTTTTTTAAAGCGGGTATACATTCTTTTTCTAAGTAAGCCTCAGCAGATGAATAGCCAGAAGGAATGGAATGAGCAGCAAGAAATGTGGGCAGAATACGTGGCCCCTGAAGCTGGTTGATCAATTGCAAAGACTTGATTTCAGATGTCGCTTGTAGACCGTAACCCGTTTTGATTTCTAAAGTCGTTACTCCTTGACGAGTAAATTCATCGACACGCTGTTGACTGTTCTTCAATAGAAGTTCAGTGGATTTTGCTGACGCCAGTGATTGACGAGTGGCTTTCATGGTGGATTGAATGCCACCGCCTCGAGCATTGATTTCTTGGTAAGAGACGCCTTGCAAACGTTGTTCGAATTCTTCGGCTCGACTGCCAGCAAAGATAGTATGAGTATGGCACTCGATAAAACCTGGAATCACAATTCCACGATCTGCATGGATTTCTTTTTTAATATGTAATTTTTTATCCTTCCATTTTTTGGGAAGTTTTTTTTCTAAGCCTAGCCATGCAATGCGACCGTGCTGGATCAGCATAGCGGCGTTTTCTAAAATCGATGCATCTTGAATTTCAGGAAAACGTCCTTCCTTTTGAAAAAGTTTTTCCAGAGTCCAAAGTTGTGAAATGCCGCGAACAAGTATCATATGAACGATTCCTATTAAATAAAGGCCGCCTCAATTTCAGGATTTAAATTATTATTCGGATGTAAAAAACTTGGAAGTGTTTCATGGGGTTCCAGCATCGAGTACAAAGCATAAGGAAGCCGTGATGAAACCCAACCCTTCGGAGCTCGTGTTCGATAGTCTTGATCAATTTGTGCGTACACAAGAAAATGATCTTTAGGAACGGCATTGTAGGCTGCATACAATAAACACTCAAAAACATCTTCATGATCCACAAAAATATTTGTCAGGTAATGAAATTTCAGTGGCGATTCTATTCCTGTGGAAGAAACGGGTTTCGTCAGTGGGCGAGTCCACCCAAAAAGTTTTCCAAATTTTAAAAACTGACGAAAATTATGAGCTCGCATCTGATATTGCAAAGGAATATAATCAGAAATTCCAGCTGAAGACCAGGGAGCTAAGCATCCTAAAATATTTCCTTGAATATCTTTTGCAACCAGAAATTTTGAAAAATCCATATTTTGCATACGGTCCATCTTCGCCAGTAAATTCGCTTTACTATAGGTGGAAGAGAAGGGCCTGAATTGGGATCTTTGCACAATATAATCGATCAAGGCATCTTGGTTGGGGCCATGACCATTTTGTATCATGACATAAGGAAGAGGCTTGTTGGCCCAAGGGAACTGTCCATGCAGGGAGTTTAAGAAAAATTTTCGATAGAGGTAATATCTTGGCATCGGTCGTCGGATCTGACGTGGTCGTACGAAAGTATTCAGAACAGAGGTTTCTGTCAAATTCAGCTGAGAAAAAAAATGATCAATTTTATTTTCTGTTTTTAATTCATGCATCACCGGCAAAAAGTGCTTTGACCATTCAATGATCGCTTTTCGATTGGATGAAACGCGAAGATCCGTAGCAACAGCAATGCGAGTCGGTTTGCCATCATAAAAAGTATCTTTTAAAACAAATGAGGCCATGGCTTCAATTTCATTATTATCACCTCGTAAAAGGTAAGTAATCGAGTCCGAGGATTGAGCTTCATAAAAACGAAAGAAATGTGGACCTCGTGAAATCAAAAAATCAAATAAGCCTTTGCGTGGGAATTGACGGTAAAAGTGATTCAGTTCTGCCCCATCTTGAGGGGTTGCATAAGTCAGCTTCATAAGTCCTTATTCCATTTTGTTTCAGGGATATTCAATGCATGATTGGCCATTCTGGATGCTACAAATAAATAATCACTCAGGCGATTGATGAAACGAAGAATTTCAGCGTAAGGCTGTTGCAAGATAGGTACGATTTCTTCATTTTGTAAAATATCGACAATGTCTCTTTCGCAGCGGCGCGTGCATGTGCGTGCTAAATGCAGCCAGTTTCCAGCGGCAGAACCTCCTGGAAGGATAAACTCTTTCAATGCAGGAAGTTGCTCTGTCATTTGGTCTATTTCATTTTCCAACTGAAGGGTCCATGCTGCTTTCATGGGTGGAAGGTGAGGAAAAGTTTTTTCATCTTCACAGCTGAGTAAGCTTCCAACCGTAAAAATATGATTTTGTGTGGCTATCAAGATTTGGTGAATCTGTAGATAAGAACTTAAATCCAGATGTTGGGAGAGTGATTGTATGCACATTCCTAAAATGGAATTTAATTCATCCAAATTTCCATAGGCTTGCACGCGGAAGTGGTTTTTAAATACACGACGTCCCGAGACGAGCTGTGTTGTTCCTTGGTCACCTGTTTTTGTATAGATCTTTGCGCTCATTAGCTGTATTCTGACGTGCATGAAAACAGAGTGTCAATCACCCCCTCGATTTTTCGTCAGTATTCCCCACTCTGGGGAAAAAGTTCCCTCTTTTTGCACATGGTTGCAGCATTTGCCAGAACCTGTTTTGATGCGCGATGTGGATCGGTTTGTGGATCAGTTGTACACGCCTTATTTACAAAAAATGAAAATTCCAACAGTTCTTACACAGTGGCATCGTTATGCCGCTGATTTGAATCGCTTGCCTCAGGATATTGATGCGGGAACGGTGCAGGGATCCCCACTGCCTGCTGGAAATTTTTCTCGAGGATTTCATTGGTCCATCACGACTTTGAATGAAACTTTAATGAATCAGCCTGTGACACAAG
>CAZFSX010000119.1:0-7925 GCA_964522115.1 uncultured Pseudobdellovibrionaceae bacterium
ATGGAGCCTGCCCATTGTTTTGCTGGAAACTCCCATTTGCAGAATCTAAATGACTTGAAAATTCAGTTGTACCCACTGTGTTATTTAGTTTGTACATACCAAAATAAACAGAAAAACCTATCCCAAAAAGAATAAGATAAAATAAAAATACAGAATGATCTTTATTGCTTCTAGACATAACATCTATTCGGCCAACGGCGACACAGACTGAAGTAGATTTGTCAGAGAATTACGTTGCCTTTGTTTCAATCTGAGACAGTAAAGGCACAGTCACTGAAAAAGCTGTTCCCTTACCTAATTCTGATTGCATTTGAATTAATCCATGGTGCTTTTTTACTATTCCATAGGTGATGCTTAAGCCTAAGCCTGTCCCACTTCCAACATCTTTTGTCGTAAAAAATGGGTCGAAAATTTTCTGCTGATTTTCTGCACTAATCCCAGCCCCAGAATCTTGAATCTGGATGCAAATCGCTGATGTCGAACCTAAACTTGCTTTTTTTTGGGTAATTTCAATTCGGCCTTCACCTTGAATTGCTTGAACAGCATTCGTAAGAATATTCATAAAAACTTGATTCATTTCCGAAGCCAGACACTGAACCTCTGGATCATATTCGTAATTATGTTCAATTTGAATTCTGTTTTTTATTTCTCCACTTAATAAACTCAAGCTTGTTTGAATGGATTCTGAAAGGTGAATTTCTTTCACCACATCCTCTTCAATCCGAGAAAACTTTCTAAGACCTAATACAATGTCACGAGTCCTTTTCGCACCTTCCTCACAAGATCGTATCAATTTGGGGAGATCTTTTTCAATAAAATCAATTTCATATTTTTCATAAAGCACAGGAAACTGATCTGGATCAGCGGACAATTCTTTTGAAAAATGGATTATTTTTTCAACATATTCCTTTAAGTGAATCATATTGCTATAAATAAATCCTATTGGATTATTTAATTCATGTGCGACGCCAGCAACCAGCTGACCTAAACTTGCCATTTTTGCAGACTGCACAAGTTGCTGTTGTGCCTCTTTCAGGTCCCTATTTGCAGTTTCAAGCTCTTGAATTTTTTTTCTTAAATCCATTTGAACATCCACAATTTTTCTTGTGGCATAATTGAATTTTTCAGTTAAAAGTCCAATTTCAGAGTCTGTTTTTACTGGAATTTCTAACGGAACTTCATACGTTTGAAACTTCTCTATTCCTTCCAACAATTCATTGATGGGTTTCACAACAGCATTGGAGGTCAACATACTGACGATAAATATGACTGCCATCAAAACACCAACAACTGCAAAAAATGTATAATTAACATTTTTTATTGTTTGATTTGCCATCATTTTCGAAGCACCTATCAATAAGACTAATTTTTCATCTCCCCACTTCAGAGGATTTGTTATAAAACCGAAAGACTCACCACGAGATACCCATTCAAATATTGGTTTGTTTTTCCAAACAGATGTTGGCACCAACATCATATCTTCGCTGGTTGCCAAAACGATTTCCGATTGAGGATTCAAAAAAGCTAATTCTAAGCCCATCCGTTCCTTCAACGAATGAACAAAATCCTTTTTTAAATCAAGATACAACTTTGAATATCCAACAAGATGATCACCTATATGAAAAACTTTTGATATTAAACACAAACGAATCATTCCTTCTTCAGAATAATCCAGAGTTAACACTTGATCTTGATTTTTTGACAGTCCTGAAATCTGGATTTGCGATAGATTTTCCTTCTCTGAAAGTTCTTTGAAATGAGACTGAACTTTTTCTTCTGCATTGTTTTTTACTGTAAATACATGATGACCATAAATATCAAACAGACTTAGCTGCGAAACAACATCATCAACCATTCGTTGTTTCATTAATATCTCTAGAACACTGTTTTTTTGAATGGATAAATTATATGCGAGTGTTAAATCTCTGAAATATTTCTCTCTTCGATCTACGAGTATGTTTTTATAGTCAGATATGATGGATTGAACCTCTCGTCCATTTGCCGATAGTCTTTGATTCAATTCCATCGTTAAAGCAGCTTCATATTTAATTAAGGAATAGCCTGTCACAAAGGCCAAAGGAACAAATGAAATCGCGATAAACCACCAAAACAAAACAGATCTTAATGATCTTCTAGTTTGAATCTCCGCCATTTGTACTTTCTTGAGGGTGATCACTTGCCCCCTTCGGTTGAGCGTTTTCTTCCACTGAAATAATCAAGCGAATAATTCCATCTGGCATAATACGTTCATGATGTTCTTTTTGAACTTTAAGCGATCCGTATGTACTCATAAACTGCTTCAATTCTTCATACTTATTTTCAGGCAAGGTAAAGTGGAAATAGCTGCTGTTTCCTTTTTTCCATCCCAAAGGGACTTCCCCCGCCTTACGTCCACCCATTTCTGAAATTTTTTCGACCAACTTGGGTGTTGTCGCTTCAATATTGGTGATTCGAATCTGACCTCGAAATAAAAAACCCTGACCTGAAGCTGTGGTTTTTTTATCTTCATTAGCAGCGACTTTATCTTCTCTGACTGATGGTGGAAGATTCGCAGTGGTTGGATGAGTTGACGGAATTGTTGAGTTCGATGTCGCCGCAGCAACACCCCCTTCTGCAATCTTGACCTTAGAGGTTTCAACAAGCCGACCGACCTGTCCCGCATCTGCAACCTTCACCTTTGTATCCACAGACTTTTCAACATTTGCAGTACTTGAAGATCGGATTTTATTTGAAAAATAAACAGGATAATCGAATTCAAATTGGCCAAATTGAGGATGTTCTTTTTGGTGCTGTTTTTGAACAACGATTCCTTCATCCGGAAAAGTTGTTTGATCTTCAGATTTCATTTGATGAATAGGTTCTTCATGTTCAAAAACCGTAGGTGCCTTTTTTACTTCACTTAAAACCATTTCGGTCGGAGTCATCCATCTGACTCGGGTTAACTGATTCCAAGGCATAAGAATTCCAACAGAGATAATCCCCACAGCAACAATGGCAGCTTCCAAACCCCACTTTAAGCCCTGAGGCCAAGTCCCAAAATTAATTTTTTGCAGCAATTGGTCCCAATGACTTTCACTTTTTTTAATCCGTTCCATGAATTGCGAGTTAACTTCAGTTTTAGATAAAAGCTCTGTATACAATATTCCATGCTCTAACTTTTGAAGCTCTTGTCGGACCTCAAGAGAGCTTGCTGCCAACTCTTGAACGCACTGATATCTTTCTAGATCAAGCCTGTTTTCTTTATAGTCGAATAACAGCTCCCTTGAGAAAAATGGAGTCAGCTGCCTTTTCCCTTTTTTGGAATAATGAAAACTTGTCATAGAATTGTCCTGTACGCGGATCGCGGGCCAACCTGATTCATGCTTCCTAACTTTCTTAAACCTCGCCCCAATCTGTAACGAAGTGTTCCTTCGGATATACCCAAAGCGAAAGCAACTTTCGGAAGTTCTATTTTTAAAATTTTGACAAAAATCACAGACATCAACTCATCATCTTGAGCTTTTTTTTGAAACTCGCGCCATGGATTTAAATCCAGTCCATCTTGGAAAGAAATGCCAGCAAACACAGTTGAAAACACAGTCCCTGCAGCGACACGTATATTTTTCTTTTTCCATATTTGATAACAAACACGAATAAGCAAAACTTCGGAAGGAAGATCTTCAGATTGAATTTTATGATATAACTGAGACACAGCTTCCGCCGCAAACTGGGTCGCTTTCTTTTCATCAAGAATACAGAAAAAAAAGAACAATCCAACTTTACGAAGAAGCTCTTGATCCATAATTAATCAACTGTCAGCTGACGTAATAAATCGATTTCTTCCAATACTTTTCCAGATCCCATTACAACACATGTTAAAGGATCTTCCGCAATAGAAACCGGCAACCCAGTTCGTTCACGCAAAAGGACATCTAAGTTTGCCAACAAAGCGCCACCACCCGTAAGCACAATTCCATTGTCCACAATGTCAGAGGCAAGCTCAGGAGGAGTTTTTTCAAGTGCAGTACGAACAGCATCAACAACCTCAGATAATGGATCCATTAATGCATCATTGACTTGTGAGCTTGTGATTTCGATTGTTTTTGGTGCTCCAGCAACCAAATCACGGCCTTTGATTTCCATTGTTTTTTCTTCTTCAAATGGATATGCATTTCCAATTTGAATTTTAATATTTTCTGCCGTTCTTTCTCCAATCAGAAGATTAAATTGACGGCGAACATAGTTCACGATCGCTTCATCAAACTTATCACCAGCAACTTTGATGGATTTACAATAAACGATACCGCCCAAAGAAATCACCGCAACACCCGTTGTACCACCACCCATATCTACAACCATATTTCCACTTGGTTCTATAATAGGTAATCCGGCACCAATCGCTGCAGCCATGGGTTCTTCGATCAGATAGACTTCGCGTGCTCCGGCTGCTTGAGCAGATTCCTTCACGGCACGCTTTTCCACTTCGGTAATTCCATACGGAACACAAATAATAATTCGAGGACGAATCAGATTTTTCTGACCTCCCATCGATTTTTCAATAAAATACTTAAGCATGGATTGCGTGACTTGAAAGTCAGCAATAACCCCATCTTTAATTGGGCGAATGGCCACAATACTGCCAGGAGTTCTTCCTAGCATCTCCTTCGCCTCTTTTCCCACCGCCAGAACACGATTCTGCATTCCGCGAAAATTTTTCTGAACAGCCACCACAGATGGCTCGTCCAAGATAATTCCACGACCCTTTGCAAAAACAAGAGTGTTGGCTGTTCCTAAATCAATTGCGATATCGTTAGAAAAATATTCTGTAAATTTATCAAAAAAACCCATGATGAACTCGTTGAATGAATGTTGTTGTTAAAGCTCGAAAACGCTATCACTCAAGTCTAGACAGGGTGCAGACCAGAGTCAAATTATTCAAACAAGGTTTGTTTTATAAATCCTGCTTTATTAATGAGCATACTTTCGACGAGCTAGACCCCCTCAACTTTTTTCCAAGCCAATTCCTGTTCGCAAAATCGATGATAGCTTTTGACCTGCTGCTGAGCTTGATCTTCTGACCAACCTAAAAACTCTTGAAACAAGGGCAATATCTGCGACAGGATATTTTCTCCATGCTGCGGATCTGACAAAAACAAGGGTGTTCTACGAATAAAAAAATCGACCAGATTCAGACACATCGTTGAATCCAAGGCATGAAGAGCCTCATAGGACCAATAGGTTCTGTCAGTCCCCCATTTTTGAAATAAATAAAGTGCTTCCTCTCCATGTCGAAAAACAAGCTGATGGACCTGCTGTTGTGTCATTCTTGTAAAATTCATCCTTAGTACGGCAGATTGTGTTGCCGCCATTTTTTCATGACTGGCCCAAGGACTAATCAATCCAGAAGTTTCGACAGATCGCCACCGCACTTTTTCTTCGATAGGGAAAAAGGATAGTGCCTGATCCACTATCTGCTGGGCCATCAAACGGTAAGTGGTATACTTCCCACCTGCGACAAAGGTAACACCTTCTTCCCGTGAAAAAATTGTGTGCTCTCGTGAAGTTTTCCCCTCGCTGGAAGAACCGTCCTGAACCAAGGGTCGAACACCCGCATAAGCACCACAAATATTTTCTTTTTCCAAGCTGATACCAGGAAAGTAGTCTTTGATTACTTGCAATAAGTACTGAATATCTTTTTCTTCAACTCGGACCTGATCTGGGCTTTCTTTAAAATCTGTATCCGTTGTACCCACAATCACCATGTCATGTCTTGGTATAGCAAAAACAATTCGTCCACCTTCTTCCATCACCATCGCAGATGAAAGAGGAAAATCTTTATTTTGAAAGGTGATGTGAACGCCCTTCGTAGGTCGCATTCTTTTTTTCCAATCTGAAAACCAATCACTCCCTACCAGATCCGTCCAAGGCCCCGAGCAACTGATGATGTGACGAGCTTTTACTTGAAATTTTTTTTCTGTAAGCACATCCTTGCATTCGACAGTTTTAATTTCCTTGGATAAATCAGACTTCCCAGCACAAACATAATTCACCAAGGCCGCATGGTGGCGATCCGCACATCGCAGTGTCTCGATCGACAAGCGATCATCGTCCATATAAGCATCCGAATAAACATAAGAACCTACCAAGTCCTTAGGCTGCAGGGATGGCATTCTTGTCATCGTTTCTTTTGCATCCAAACGCTCATGCAACTGAGGTGCGCGAAACATACTAAGGGCATCATACAACCACATTCCCAAACTCATTTTCAACATTCCAACCCGAGAGTGTTGATAAACGGGCAGTAAAAATCGCAAAGGATGAACCAAATGAGGTGCCATTTGGAAAAGTTTTTCTCGCTCAGAAAGAGCCTCAAAAACTAGATGAAATTCTAAATTTTCTAAATACCGAATTCCACCGTGAATGAGCTTGCTAGATCGACAACTGGTGCCTGAAGAAAAATCGCCCTGCTCCACCAACGCCACCTTCATGCCGCGCATGCTGGCATCTCGAGCAACACCGGCTCCATTGATCCCGCCACCCACAATGAGAAGATCAAAGACTTCATTTTGTAATCTTTGAATATTTTCCTGACGACGTATCGAAGAAAAACCTGCACTCATACACTCACCTTTGTTGTGAAAACTTGGAACACATCAGCAGCCCAAGGACGAGATTGAGGAATCGGGCCTAATTCTTTCACGGCAGACTCGTTCTTGAAATACACTTTTTGGAAATGTTTTTCCCTAGCTGTCTTCACCGCAACTTCCAATAGAACTTGAAAAATAGAAGATTCTAAACACTGAACATGCTCAACCCACAGGGATTGTGTTTGACCATCCAGAAATAACAATGGTTGAGCTAAAAAATATCCACGAATTTTTTTGCTTTTCAAATCTCGAACAACGAAACTCCATCCTAAGGGCAGATAGTGCTGCATCGATTCCGGTCGCCACTTTGCAGACCAAGACAACAGCTGACGTTCAACTTCTTCTGGAATTTTTTCTTCAAGAATTGTTCTTTCAAATTCCTGTAATTGTGGAATATCTGATTCTTGCAAAACATGAATATCATAATTCAACATTTGTATACCGCCATTCATGCTATCTTTTAAAACAACATTGATCTTCTGATTGAATATCACTTTTTTTCTGATTAAACTCAAGCGATGAAAACACAAGCTCTGGTTTCACATAATGAAAATTACTCTGACAATTTCTGGATTGAACTAACAAGCTTTCTTGAAGAAAACTCTTCTGAAAAGCTTTATGCTGCTTTTGATGCGGATGGAACACTATGGAATACTGACCTTGGAGAAGGCTTTTTTAAGTATCAAATTCAGAACAAACTGTTAACTCAACTGCCTGAAAATCCATGGACACATTATCGAAATATGAAGGCTGCCACCCCCCCACCTGCTTATCTGTGGCTCGCGCAAGTCAATGCAGGTCGACCCATAAATGAAATTCGACAATGGGCCCAGGATTATGTCAATCACATCCAACCCATGCCTTTGTTTAAAGAACAACAAA
The DNA here is from genome assembly GCA_964522115.1 of uncultured Pseudobdellovibrionaceae bacterium. Classification (GTDB taxonomy): domain Bacteria; phylum Bdellovibrionota; class Bdellovibrionia; order Bdellovibrionales; family Bdellovibrionaceae; genus CAZFSX01. The sequence continues at coordinate 7,509 of CAZFSX010000119.1, forward strand.
AGTTGATCCAAATTCTTCATCGCTATCATGTGAAGGTTTTTGTTGTCACAGCATCCATTAAGTGGTCCGTAGAGCCAGGAGCAAAACTCTATCAGATTCCTCAGCAAAATGTTCTTGGTGTTCAGACTGAAGTTCATGATGGCTTAATCACAGATATTCAAGAAGGACCTATCACATGGAAAAATGGCAAGATCCAGGCTCTTCTTCAACAAACTCAAGGAGTCGCTCCTTTTCTTTGTTGTGGAAATACCATGGGAGACATCAGTCTGCTTGAAGCAGCAACAAAATTTTCTATCGCCGTTACCTCTGTCGACAGCGATCATGAATTGTTTGGCTCGGAAATGGAATTGCAAAAACTAGCCACCCAGCGCGGCTGGATAGCACAGAAGCTTTAAGATCTTCCTCTTTGCATCAAGT
>CAZFSX010000120.1:0-6483 GCA_964522115.1 uncultured Pseudobdellovibrionaceae bacterium
TCTCTGCCACAGAAAAAGATCAGCAGTGGAGTTTCAAGGGCGTGGGCAGGGTGAAGTCCAATGTCTTGCAGGCCTATCAGATTGCTCAGCAATATGAGCGATTGAAGGAAATCCCGAATCACTTTCGGGACGTTTCATACGACGCCCAAAGTCGACAACTTTCAATGAAAATTAAAATTCTGTGGAAAGAACTTCCTTTGATTGTGCATATGGAGTCTGTAGAAAAAGCCCCTTGGACTTTGCAATTTCAGGTTTTAAATGGAGTTTTCGAAGGTGTCGAGGGCTCTGTGGATTTCCTTGAAAAATCAGAGCACGAGTCGGAGATTGTTTTTTTATCAAATTCGACGAAAAAATTGCCCTTTTTTTCATCATGGTTTCTGAGTTTTACAGTTGAAGCTGTTATGAGTCATGTGGCAAGTTCATTACGTTCGGTGATCGAGAAGGAGTACCATGCAAAACGACAAAATGAAGGACAAAAAAATTCCTCGATTCCTCTTGGCTCATGATGATTTGAGTCAGACGGTGATTGAGGAGGCCCGCGTGATGTGGCCAGATGGAACTCAAAGTTCGGTTTGTGATATCGGTGCCGGTGGAATTTCTGTTTTGCCTGTGTCTTTGCCTCAACGAGTGAAGCTTGGGGATTACTTTGAATTAAAATTTCGATTTTACCATCAAGAACCTCAGATTTTAAAAGTTCGCTTGGTGCGTATGACTTCCAAAGTTTGGGGATTTCGTTACGAGCATAGCGTGATGGATGGGCGTTTAAAGGTCGAACAAGTTGTTCGAGACACAATGGTGATTCGTTATGCTCGACCAATGTTGACCTCATCTTTGCCCTCGGAATGGCAACCCAGCGTGTGGGTGCATGCTCCCTTTGATACGAATATTTTGTTATGGCGCTCGTCGGGTGGAGCATTAGAAAAATGGGTGATTGAATACGACAATTTGATCTTAAGTTATGATCAAAAAGAGTGGACACTGACTCGCTCCTCCGCCAGTGCTGAAGATGAGGTTTCTTACTTTACGGATAAGTTATTGAAGGCTTCGGCAAAAATTCGAGCAGGATATAATTGGAAGGATCGTTTATTGAAGGTGATCGATGCCATCGAAAGCTTGGGGGATGATCGATCCGTCATTCATTCGCAATTAGAAAATTTTGAAAAACCATCATAAGGAGACATCATGGATCGCAATTTAGCATTGGAATTTGTGCGCGTCACAGAAGCAGCAGCTCTGGCTTCGGCGCGTTTTATGGGGCGTGGAGATGAAAAGGCCGCAGATAAAGCAGCTGTGGATGCAATGAGAAAAGCTTTTGATACACTTCGCATCGATGGAACGGTTGTGATCGGCGAGGGCGAACGTGACGAAGCTCCGATGTTGTACATTGGAGAAAAAGTGGGAATGCAGACGGCGGATGCTCCTGCTATTGATATCGCTTTGGATCCATTGGAAGGGACGACCATCTGTGCAACGGGCGGTGTTGGTTCTATTTCCGTGATTGCAGTGGCTGAGCGTGGAAATTTTTTGCATGCACCTGATACTTATATGGATAAAATTGCCTGTGGTCCTGCGGCCAAAGGGGCAATCAACATTGATAAAACTCCCACAGAAAATATCCAACGCGTGGCGGATTGTTTACGTAAACCCGTTGAAGATGTGACAGTGGTGATTTTGGATCGCCCTCGTCATAAAGACCTGATTCAAGAAGTTCGTAAAACAGGAGCTCGCATTCATTTGATCGGTGATGGCGATGTGTCTGCGGCCATTGCAGCCGCTTGGCCTGAATCTGGAATTGATTTGTTGCTTGGAATTGGAGGCGCTCCAGAAGGTGTGATTTCTGCTGCTGCTATGCAATGTTTGGGTGGAGATTTTCAAGGGCGTTTGAAATTTCGTTCCGAAGAGGAAAAGCAAAGAGCTTTGCGCATGGGAGTGAAGGATTTAGATAAGGCTTATAAAATTGATGAGCTTGCCAGTGGCCATGTGATGTTCATTGCAACGGGTGTGACCGATGGTCCATTCTTAAAAGGTGTGAAGTTTTTGGCTCATCGCCAAGTGAAAACTCATTCTGTGGTGATGCGTTCAAAAACAGGAACGATTCGAAATATTGAAGCTCAACATAATTTGAATATGAAAGATATGAGCTTATGATTTGTTTTCACTGCCAAAAGGAAGTGAATGTTTTAAAAAATGTTGGTCGGCGTGAGGAATGTCCCCACTGCCGATCTGATTTGCATGTTTGTAAGAACTGCGAATTTTATGATCCCAAGTCCTATAACGAATGTCGAGAACCCTCGGCGGAAGTCGTGAAAGAAAAAGACAGATCCAACTTTTGTGACTACTTTCAACCAGGCCAAGGTGTAGCAAAAAAGGATTCTCGCGCAGAGTTGTTGAAGGCAGCGGAATCCTTGTTTAAAAAACAATAAGTGAAGGAATAGATGATTCAAGTTGGATCATCTTGAATTTCATCATCAGGAGTAAGTATGGCAGCAGCGTCCACGACAGAAGTATTTCCTTGTTCCGTTGAAGAGTTTTTCAAAATCATCTCTGATTATGAACACTACCACGAGTTTTTAGGTGAAGTAAAAAAGTGCACTGTTTTGAAAACAGAAGGCAACCGAAAGTTGGTCGAATACAAAGTCAATGTCATGAAAGAGTTCAAATATAATCTGTGGATGACAGAACAGGCTCCAACGAAAATCAATTGGGAATTTGCGGGTGGTGATTTGTTTAAAACCTCTATCGGAAGTTGGGTGTTGGAAGATCAGGGTGGTAAGACCAAGGCCACATACAGTGTGGATGCTACTTTTACGATGTTTGTTCCAGGACCTATTGCTAAGGCTTTGGTCAGTGTGAATTTGCCAAATATGATGAAAAGCTATCACCAAAGGATTAAAAAAGTTTATGGCCGATGATAAAAAGAAAAACTCAACTTCAAGGAACGAGGAAGCATCCCACGATGAAGATGGTCGCCATGAAGGTCGACTGACAGACACTTTGAAAAAGTTATTTGCGGCGGGTGTTTCCAGTGCTTTCATGAGTGAAGAAGGCCTTCGCAGTTATTTGGCAGACATGAAGCTTCCGAAGGAAATCTTGCAAATGATTTTGCAAGGGGCAGTGAAGTCCAAAGACGATATCGTGAATCGAGTCAGCCGAGAGATGATAGGAATTTTACAAAAAATTGATTTTGTAAAAGAGTTTTCTCGTTTTGCTGAAGATCACAAGTTCATCATCAAGGCGGAAGTCGAGATCCAAAAGAAACAAAAAAAAGACGCTCCATCTTGAGTCACTGACTGTTTCTGCCGATAGGGTAGATATGGATACAATGATTTTATCAGTTTTAAGTGTGATCTTTTTTTGTGGATGTTGTTATTTTTTGATCAAAAGTATTTTGATGCCGATTCCTTTGGTGCGTGTGTCGGAATACTCGAAAAGAGCATTGCGTGTTGCTAAGGTTTACCGAGTGATCTCTTGGTCTGTGATGACGGGAGTTTTTTTAATGGCTTTGCTTTTTTCTTTTGTGGATGTCTATACCCAGCTTTGAATCCTTTTGCAGGAGCCAAATTTTGAAAAACACATGGGATCCCTGGGTCCATTCTTTTTATCGTCAACTTTATCAGGAAAAAATGCAGGGCCGTCGCTTTTTATTGGCCGTGTCGGGTGGAATGGATTCCATGGTTTTGCTGGAGCTTTTTCATCAGGTTGCCGGAAGTTTAAAAATTTCTTTTTCCGTGGCCTATATCCATCACGGACCCAGTGATTCTGTCGATCAAGAAAATTATCGAAATCTTTGCCAGCAATTGGTTCAGGATCAATGCCTGGCCAGATCTATTCCTTTTGTCACTTTTCGAAGTGGTGAAGTTTTGAAATCTGAAGAAGCCATGCGAGATTTTCGGTATCAGAAGCTTTTTGAAGTTGTGAAAAAGGATGCCTTCGATTTTTTGGTCACAGCTCATCATGCGGATGATCTTTTGGAAACGCGCATTTTGAAGCTATTGCGCGGATGTGGTCCTCAAGGGCTGGTGGCGATGCAGGTTTTGCAAGGGCATTTGTTTCGTCCCTTATTGAAGTCCTCACGGCAGGAAATTGAACAGTGGGCGAAAATGCAAAATGTAACTTTTGTCGAAGATCCAAGCAATCAAGAGACTCAGTATCTGCGCAATTGGCTCCGTCACCAGTGGTTGCCGATGTTGGATCAGAGGCAGAAGGGAATGAAGGCCTGTTTAGCTCGCTCTTTAGAAAATTTATCGACGACGCCAGATTCTGATTCATGGCAGAAGATTTTAGATTCTCACCGTGGGAATCAGTTCAAGATTTCTTCTTACTTTGGTCTGTCTGTGAAAGAACAGCAAAGATTTTTAGCATTTTTCATTCAAAAGCAGGGAATCAAGGGCCTTCGTCGTGGGCAAATTGAAGAAATACAAAAGCACCTGGACAAAAATCAAAAGCACCACATGTTTGAGGCAGCATCTTTGTCTTGGAATGTCATTGAAGGTCGTGTTGAAGTGTCTCGTGTTGAGACTTCTGTAGGATGATGTTACTGTCAAAGCAGAGCTCGAAAGGAAATTTATGCAATCGAAGCAAAAAGTATTGGCCTTCTGGTTTTTTCTGGTCGTTGTGGGACTCTTTCTTATGCAAGCATGGGAACATCGTCAGCAAACAGTAATTCATGATTTTAACTACTCGAAATTTGTTCAAGCAGTGAAATCTGGAGAAATTGAAACTGTCACAATTCGTCAGGAAACCAGTGAATATGTTGGAACAGTGAAGGACGAATACTCAAAAAAGTACGGTGGTAAACATTTTACGATCATTGGAAATACAACGGATGAAGGATACCGTTTGTTGACCAGTCAAGGGATCGTTCCTAATTACGAACGTGGTGATTCCAATAATTTGGTTCAGGAAATTTTTGTAAATTGGTTGCCTGTTCTTTTGATTGTCGGGATGTTTATTTTTATCATGCGCCAGATTCAAGCGGGTGGCGGCAAGGCCATGAGTTTTGGTAAATCTCGTGCACGTCTGTTAACAGAGCATAAGAACAAAGTTCTGTTCAAGGATGTGGCCGGAGTGGAAGAAGCCAAAGATGAGTTGCAAGAAATTGTTTCCTTTTTGAAAGATCCTAAGAAGTACACAAAATTAGGTGGTCGAATTCCCAAGGGTGTCTTGCTTGTGGGGCCTCCTGGAACAGGGAAGACATTGTTGGCTCGTGCCGTTGCGGGCGAAGCGGGCGTTCCTTTTTTCACGATCAGTGGATCTGATTTCGTGGAAATGTTTGTGGGCGTCGGGGCAAGTCGTGTGCGTGATTTGTTTGAGCAGGGAAAAAAACAGGCTCCATGTTTGATTTTCATTGATGAGATTGATGCTGTAGGACGCCATCGTGGTGCGGGCATGGGTGGTGGTCATGATGAGCGTGAGCAGACTTTGAATCAGCTGTTGGTGGAGATGGATGGTTTTGAATCCAGCGAAGGTGTGATCATGATCGCTGCGACCAATCGTCCTGATGTTTTAGATCCAGCTTTGTTGCGTCCAGGTCGTTTCGATCGTCGTGTTGTTGTGAACAAGCCAGATTTGAACGGTCGTTTGGCCATTTTGGAAGTTCACACACGTAAAACGCCCTTGGGTCCTCAAGTGGATTTGATGGCCATTGCTCGAGGAACACCTGGTTTTTCTGGTGCTGACCTTGAGAATCTTGTCAATGAGGCAGCCTTGGTGGCAGCTCGTATGGACAAAAAGTATTTAGAAAATTCAGATTTTGAAAAAGCAAAAGATAAAGTTTTGATGGGAGCAGAAAGAAAATCCATGGTCATTTCGGCGGAAGATCGTCGTGTGACGGCTTACCATGAGGCGGGCCATACTTTGGTTGGTTTTAAGCTACCAGGTTTGGATCCAATCCACAAAGTCACGATCATTCCTCGTGGAATGGCACTGGGATTAACACAGACTTTGCCTGAAAAAGAACAGTTTAATATATCCAAAAATAAAGCGAACAGTATGATTGCATTTATGTTTGGTGGTCGAGCAGCAGAAGAGTTGGTTTTCAATGATATCACGACGGGTGCAGGCAATGATATCGAAAGAGCGACCGAAGTCGCTCGTCGTATGGTTTGCGAATGGGGCATGAGTGATAAGTTGGGGCCATTGTCCTACGAAAAACGAGAAGGGCCTGTTTTCTTAGGTATGCAGTATGGGCATACGACCAAGGATTATTCTGAAGCCAAGGCAGAAGAAATTGACCGGGAAGTTTTTTCCATCATTGAAACTGGATATAAGCTTGCGATGAAAATTTTGACGGAGGAACGTGCTGCTTTGGATCGTTTGGCAGAAGCTTTGTTAGAGTATGAAACAATTGATGGCGCTGAAGTAGAGATGCTTGTGAAGGGCGCTCAGGTTTCTGAAGTCGGAAAAGTCCGAGCAAATAATTCTCATGGAGGTTTTGGAGGAACACCCGCGGCGGTAGAATCTTCAGCACTGACTTCGTCTGAG
>CAZFSX010000120.1:6493-7915 GCA_964522115.1 uncultured Pseudobdellovibrionaceae bacterium
GACCTGTGACCGTTTAGTTTTTTTTTGGGGGGGATAGCATTTCGATGGGACATCTGAGAGACAATATCTCATTCATTCTTCAACACCTTCGCTGGCAGGATTTGCTGGATATGGTGTTGGTGTGGTTGGTTGTCTATAGGGTCCTGATCTTGATACGAAAGACAGGCACCATTCAAATGTTGTCTGGTCTTGGAATCATGGCTATCGCCTACATCAGCAGCATTTATTTTGAATTGTTCACCTTCAATTGGATCTTGGAGAAGTTTTTTTCAAATCTCTTTGTGATTGTTGTTATTTTATTCCAGGCGGAAATCCGAAGAGCGCTTGCTCAAATTGGCAGCAACCCATTTTTTTCGAATGAGTCTGTTTTACATGAAACCCATGTGATTGAAGAAATTGTCAAATCAGTGATGGTCATGGCTGAAAAAGGTTACGGAGCCTTGATCGTGATCGAGAGAGATATTTTGATCGATTATCATATTGAAATCGGAACTGAAGTGGATGCAATGATCAGTAGTGAGGTTTTAGAGTCTATTTTCATGCCTTCGGCGCCGATGCATGATGGTGCTGTCGTGATTCGTGGTGGAAAAATCTATTCTGCTGGAAATTTTTTGCCACTAAGTAAAAATCCCGCATTGGATAAAAATTTGGGAACACGTCATCGTGCAGCCATCGGTGTTACAGAAGAAACCGATGCCTTTGTCATTATTGTCAGCGAAGAAACAAAATCTATTGGTGTTGTTGAAGGTGGCTTTTTGCAAACAAATCTTGAGGTGGGTGATTTGCGAAAATCTTTGTATGAAGCTTATGGATTAAAATTTAAAGGAGCTGATGCCTAATGCCTAAAAAGTCGGTTTCCTCCTACAGCTTCATTCTTGAAAATTGGACATACAAAATAGTCTCGTTATTTATTGCTTTGATATTATGGATGACAATTCTTGGTAAAAAAGATTTCGTTGTCACAAAACAAATGGATGTAGACATTGTTGCAGCATCATCCTTGATGGTTGCAAATCAGAGTCATGAATCGGTACGAATTAAAGTTTCAGGTCCTCGTGCCGGTCTTCGAAAGTTTCTGGAGGCAGGAATGGGGCAAGTGATCAATTTAGACTTGTCAAAATACCCAGAGGGAAAATATTCTCTTTCGGTGCCAACGGATAAAATTGAATTGCCTTTCGGTGTTCGTATTTTGCAAGTGAAGCCAGCAACGGTGGAAGTTGAAATTCGACCTGTAGTAAAGAAAGAATTATGAAAAAAGAAAATCGACTCTTTGGAACAGACGGAATTCGTGGAACAGCAAACCAATATCCAATGACACCAGAAATGGTTGTGAAGGTTGGTCAGGCGGTTGGTTATTTATTGAAAAAACAAGAGTTGCCTTGGAAAAGTTTTGGTCCAGCAAAGGTTGTGATTGGGAAAGAT
>CAZFSX010000121.1:0-5398 GCA_964522115.1 uncultured Pseudobdellovibrionaceae bacterium
TTCACATCCCCTTTTTGTATTTGCAAAGCCAATTCAGGAACCTGATTCATCAATCTGGCCGCTTCGATCCTGCGTTGGGCTGCCGCGAAGGAATACCCCATCGCCTTGGTCAAATACTCAAATAAAGAGGAAAATGCCCGTGCGGCATAAAGCTTGCGGCGGTCGACTTCTTGAATATGTTTTAGGATCAAATGCAACAATTGACGTTCACGTCCCACCAAATACTTGAGTTGAGATTCCAAATCTGCATCTTTTAAATGCTGGATATTTTTTTGCCAGACATTGTGATTCAATTCCGATTCTGTTTTTGAAGTCTTTTGATTGAATAATCCTGAGCCTAGCCCCATATTTAATTCCACTTCCGAAATGGAAAAGTTCAGTTGTTCCATAAAATCCTTTCATCACTTTTTCAGCTTCTTTTTCTTCGTTCAAATTTCGAAAGAAGAAATCTATTCAACTGACATAGTTTCGAAGTCCATCAAAAGGCACATTTAATGGATGTATACTTTCTACCATAGGTTTTAAACTCTGCGATTTTTCAGTGCATGGATGTAATATAAAACACCCTATTCAAGCGACGTAAGTAAGGCCTGAAAGCACATTCCAAGACTGGAGCTTCAAAAATCATTCACTGAAGGATAAAATACATTTCTTGTCCAATTTAAAAACAAAAAAATCCTGTCAAAGAATTTCGAAATAACTTTGCAAAATAATGAAAGTGCCGGACACTTGTTCATTGCAGGGATGATCAAAATCTCCAAAAACAATGGGAAGACAAAATCAGCAGGGCCAAAAAAAAAGATGATCTACTAGTTCAAACGCCTAGATCTTTAAAAATATCATTCATTCAAATTTACTTCCAAATCGGAAACGAAATTGCAGATCAACACGGATTCATTTTATCTTCCAATGACCCAAGACTGTCGAAAATAGGAGGGGAATGAGGCAGCATACTTTCCCTGATCATCTTTGAAGAAAACTTCACACAGGCCACACTTCAATGGTGCAACTTCGATCACAAATTTCGAGAAAATTTTGCTTCCAAGTAATTTGAACAGATTAAAATCTCTAGGAAACTTTATAAGAGACATTATTGGTCATAGGTGCCAGAAAAATAACATCTAGGAAAATAATTTCATTTTCTGTATCTTACCCCAAGTATCCATCGTTCTGTTTGATAACTTGGGAAATTCATCCCACAAACTTTGATAGGATCTGTAGCTTGTGGAAGAGTCAAATCCGTAAAAGCTGAGAACGATTCAGCCACAGGACAAAAAGGACTGACAGTTCAATTTTTAATTGGGAAAATGCGATTATCAGACCCATTTGATAATGTCGAAAATGAAATTAAAAACGACGACTCATGGGTGCCGATGATTAAAAATTGGACTGTTCGAATCAATGAAACCCAAGATTCCGATAGCCAAAATATCACTTTATTGAGACAGTCTTTAGCACTCAGTGCAGCTGTCACTGATGTCTCAATCCAACTAGGTGCAACTTCAGATCAGCTTATGGCTGGTCCTATCACTTGTATCGTAAGCATCTGGTCCAAAAACGGCCCATCTTACTATTTTGTATCGGGAGGCAAAGACTTTGATACTGCACTCGATCATGTCAACCGAGATATTAAAATCGGAATTCAAACTCTTCGATCAAGTTCAGCACAAAAGTGAACCCTCCACCTAAGCTACATCCATTTCGCCTGCTGCCAGAGTGGCGGTGAGGCGGGCGCGGAGGCGGGTGACGGCTTGGGCGTGAAGTTGAGAGACGCGGGATTCGGTGACGCGAAGGACGCGGCCGATTTCTTTTAAGTTTAAATCTTCATAATAATATAAAGACAAGACAAGACGCTGACGTTCGGGAAGATCCTCGATCGCTTGAGTGACTACCTCTTTCACTGTCTTGATATTTAATTGATTGTAGGGATTGTTTAATCGACAACCTTCTAAAATGTTCAGGATCGATTTTTTATCCACAGTGCTGAATGTCTGACTGTCATCAATCGATAGTACACTGACGGGACGAACTTGATTCAACAGTTCATGAAATTCATCCATGGACACATTCAAGGTTTTTGCAACTTCTTCGTCTGTAGGAATACGGCCTAATTCGGCCTCAAGCTGCACTGTTGTGCGATCTAATAATTTGGATTTATCGCGAATCGAACGAGGAACCCAGTCCTGGGCACGCAATTCATCTAAGATCGCACCACGGATACGAAATTCTGCATAGGTTTTAAATTTATTATCACGCGTCGGATCCCACTTATCAATGGCATCCATCAATCCGATCACACCCGAAGATATCAAATCATCCAATTCAATGTTCGAAGGAAGACGCACGGCAATTTTCTGCGCAATGAATTTGATCATTGGAGAATACTCAGTGATCAACTTGTCCTTTTCGACCTGAGTCATTTTTCTGGGTTCGTCTTTATATTTTTTTATTAAGGCCGAATTTTTGCTCATGAATCTCCCCTTGATCATCCCCGCGTGCACAATGAGCGCACCCTCTTATTCTATCGCGTGTCCCTCGTTCAAAAAAGTCCAATTCTTTAAGCCACGCCCACCCATTGCTCGATAAAATAAGGCAATCCTGATGAGTATTCTAAATTCATCAGTGATCTCTCAAACTTATTGCCAAGCTCTGAAAAGTTCGCATTCAAATTGCTGAGTTTATCATGTTTCAAAATGAGACGTTGGGCTTGAACTGATTTTTTCAGTTGCACATCGAATGGTAAGTATCCCCAATCATCCAAACTGATATTCAAAAACCTATCTGTCACATCAGAAAATTTTCGAAACAATTGAGCCGCTTCCACTTGATCACGCACCTGATTGCAAAAGATGGCAAATTTTTTCATCTTATATTCCTGATGCAAAACTTTGATCAAGGCATAGGAATCCGTCAAACTGGATGGATCCGGTGTGATCACTACCATCACTCGCGGAGATGCCGCATTCATCGATAAAACATTGTCGGAAATACCAGGGGCTGTATCAATCAACAGATAATCATAACAACCCTGAAACTCTTGAACCGATGACAACAAAGCCCTTCTTTCAAAATGGTTGATTCTTTGAAGGTCCACCAAACCTGAACCACCCGAAATCAAATCAATATTTGAATCCAAAGGGGTCACAATTTCTTCAACCAGTTTTTCACCATGAAGAACCTGGGAAATATTGCCCAGTGGCTTAACACCATACATGATGTCGATATTTGCCATTCCCAAATCCCCATCGAAGATCAAAACTTTTTTCCCGTTTTTTGCAAGATGATAAGCAAGATTGGCTGTCAGAGTTGATTTACCAACTCCACCTTTACCGGAAGTAATACTCAGTATTTTCGTTCTTCGCATTCTAGGCCTCTTTTTTCATTTCCGTCATTTTCAAAATTAAATCTAAAACTCGCTCCTGCGTTGCTACCTCGTAGTCTTCAGGAACCTTTGGACCTTTGCCAAACGAGTGAAGTGGTTTTTGAAATCGACGTGTGAAGTTATAAATCGATCCATGCTCTTTCGATTCATCCAAGTAAGTAAAAATTGTGCTTGTCACTGCCAATGGACGAACTCTTTCTGCATATTCTTTCAAATCTGAATCCCTGGACTGACAATTCAAGACCAAATGTGTATCTACATTATCCTGCCCCAAAGGAAGATATGTACGAGCCCAATGAATGTCAGAGGCATCTCGGTAACTCAAACCAGGACTGTCCACAAGAATGTGATCAATATTTTCTAATTGCTGAACAAGCGTTGGCCAATCCATGGGAGTTCGAACGATTCCAAAAGGAACATTTAAAATCTGTGAATATATTTTTAACTGATCAGCAGCACCAACTTTTTGCGTGTCCGTCGTGATCATTGCAATTCGCTTTTGATCCTTGATTAACCAATGACTTGCCATCTTAACAAGCATCGATGTTTTTCCTGAGCCCGAAGGCCCTACAAAAACATGAACCTTTTTCTCGGCCCCATGGCCTGAAGAAACCAACGTTGTGTCCAAAATTTTGCGTGCTAGCCAAGCCTCGACAAGCGGCTTACTTTTTAATTTTCCTGGCGATAGCGTTTGCTGTGCCTCCATCAATAATTCTGCTGCGATTTCTGCCTCAACACCACTTTTTAAAAGTTTTTCATAATGAGAAACCACTTCGTAATTCAAACCATACTCAGAGCCAGGGTAGCTTCTTTGAGACGTCACTGCCACGCTTGCAGCAGCAAAGTTCTGTGGAATTTCTTGAAATTGAGCTATCAACTTCTTTAAACTTTCCACTTCTTTTTTTAAAGATAAAATTTCTTGATCCTTTACAACTGTGTTGGGCGACGGCATGGGTGCCGCTTTTTGTGGAACATTCTGCGCTTCAGCCTGAGCAACCATCATTCCTGAGGAGGAAGGAGTTAACCCTGCAGAACGATAACTGCCTGCAACCGAGGCTGAATTTCTCTTCACAACAGCTGCAGCACTTCCTTGAGTGGATGTTGGAGGCATTTCATCCTCAATATCAATGTATCGGCGATTTTTCGAAGGCTGAGGGTTTCGATCTTCCAAATATTTATTAACCATTTTTTCTATCACCTGCTTTTGCGTCTTCGCCGGTGAATATTGCAACCTTTGTTGTTGTTGAGCTGGAAGTCTTGATTCAGCAAATTGTTTTTTCCTCAGTGTTTCTTCAGAAATGGCTGCTGTGATTTCAACACTGCCTTCTCCAACCAAACCAAAACTTCTTTGATTGTCCTTCGCCGCAAGAATGATCGCGTCTGGACCAAGACTTTTCTTGACCATCTCCAGCGCTTCTTTCATGGTACGTGCTTCAAATTTTTTAACTTGCATGACTTAACTCCACAACTCCCACGGAACGGACCGACGTATCTGTTGTTAATTCACTGTGTGACAGGACCACCAATTGGGGGATAAAACGAGAAACTAATTTGTACAAATGTCTTCGAGAACTTGGACTTGTTAATAAAATGGGCTGACTTGCAATCTCGGGATGATTTTCCACAGTCCCTGCAATTTCCGAGATCAGCTTCTGCGCGGTGTGAGGATCCATCACCAGTTGCACGCCCTGTTCAGTTTGCATCAAGGAACTGGACAGCATCTCTTCCACGCGTGGATGAAGAGTCATCACAGGAACAATTCCCTCCTCGGTGCGATACTTCGCCGTGATCGATCGTGCCAGTGCTTTTCTTACGGACTCTGTTAATAATTCAATATCTTTTGTTCGAGATGCTTCGTCAGCCAATGATTCAAAAATGGTTCGCAAATCACGAATAGACACTTGCTCTTTCAAAAGACTCTGAAGAACACGAACCACAGATCCCAATGGCAATTCACCTGGAATAAGTTCTTCCACCACTTTCGGGTAATTCTTCTTGAAGTTTTCAATCAAGGCT
>CAZFSX010000121.1:5408-7834 GCA_964522115.1 uncultured Pseudobdellovibrionaceae bacterium
TGATGCTTCTTGACGACCGAACAATTCATGAGCATGCGCCCGTATAATCTCTGTTAAGTGCGTTGCCATCACTGTTGGAAGATCCACAACCGTGTATCCAGAAACCTCAGCATCTTCTTTCATACTTGGCGCAATCCACATCGCATCCAATCCGAAGGCGGGTTCCTTCGTTGGAATTCCTTCAATGGGCTCCAAAACATTTCCTGGATCCATCGCCAAGAGCAATTCGGATCTTAATAGACCTCCGCCAACTTTATTTCCTTTGATCAGAACTCGATATTCTCCAGCGGCTAATTGGAGGTTATCTCGAATATGTACTGAAGGAACAACAATACCCAAATCTAAGGCAAATTGTTTTCGAATACTGACAATACGCTCAAGCAAATCACCCGAAGCGTCGTTTTCCACCACATTGATCAAACCATATCCAACTTCCAATTCAATCATATCTAGTGGTAATAAATTTTCGATATTTTCTTTTTTAGGAGCAGCAAGTTCTTCAGCTTTTTGTTTTCGATCTTTGTCATCTTCTTCTTTTTTGAAGCGTTTCACCATCCACGAGATTCCACCCAAACCTGATCCCATGATCAAGAATGGAATGGTCGGCAAACCAGGAACCAGCGCTAAAGCTGCAATGATTCCACCGGCAACAGAAACAGCACGAGGATTCAGCAACAATTGACCTGCCAACTCTGTCCCCATATTTTTTCCGGTGCGACTGCTGCGGGTGACAACGGTACCTGCTGCAGTGGAAATAATCAGCGCTGGAATCTGAGCCAATAAACCATCCCCGATGGTCAACATGGAATAATATTTTGCAGCGGTAGCAACATCCAAGCCTTTTTGCAAAACTCCGATCAATAATCCACCCACAACATTGATGATGGTGATCAGGATCCCTGCGATGGCATCTCCGCGAACGAATTTGCTGGCACCATCCATGGCTCCATAAAAATCTGCTTCTTGTTCAATTTCCTGACGTCGACGACGAGCCTCGGCTTCGTTGATCACGCCGGCATTTAAGTCAGCATCAATGGACATTTGTTTACCTGGCATCGCATCCAATGTGAAACGTGCAGCAACCTCGGCTACGCGGCCCGAACCTTTGGTGATAACAATAAAGTTGATCACAACTAAGATCACAAAGACTACAGATCCAATGACATAGTTATTTCCAATCACAAAGTTACCAAAAGCAGCGATCACTTCTCCCGCCGCTTTAGGACCTTCATGACCATGAGTTAAAATTTGACGAGTCGTCGCCACGTTCAATGACAAACGGTATAAGGTTGTCATCAAAAGCAATGACGGAAAGGCACTGAATTCTAAAGCTTTATTGATATAAATCGAAACCAATAAAATAAGAATACTGAGTGCTAATGAAAAGGATAAAGTTAAATCCAACAAAAATGCTGGCAATGGAATGATCATCACAGACAGAATGACCATCAAACCTGTGGCGACTAAAAGGTCTGTATTTTTGGTCAGACCTTCAAATTTTTTAACGAACTGAAATAATGACTCCATTACCACTTCGCCTTTCTTCGCAATTTATAAACATAAGAAAGCACTTCGGCCACGGCGATGAATAGCTCTCGAGGTATCACTTGTCCCAATTTCATTGTTTTATAAATTGTGCGCGCCAAAGGTATGTTTTCCACAATGGGAATATTGTTTTCGCGGGCAATTTCTTTGATTTTTTCTGCCATAAAATCAGCACCACGTGCCACCAATTGCGGAGCTGGCAAATTTTCATCATATTTCAAAACCACAGCAATATGTGTGGGATTGGTGATGACAACGTCGGCCTTCTTGACCTTGTCCAACATTTTTCGATTGGCCACATCCCTTTGCATTTTTCGGATGCGAGATTTGATCAAGGGATCCCCTTCACGGGATTTATTTTCTTCTTTCACTTCTTGTTTTGTCATCATCATCTTTTTTTCAAGATTCCATCTTTGAAAAAAATAATCCAATGCCGCCAAAACTCCCATGGCAACACCGATTCCAAAACAAAGCTTCACAATCACTTTGCCAAGATAAGCTAAAAGCTCATAAGGATTGAATTGCATTAGATTTCCAAGTTGATAGGCTTCCGTAGCCATCAATTTGTATGCAATATATCCAATGAATCCACATTTCATGATTGCTTTTAAAGCTTCGACCAGATTTTTTAAAGTTAAAAGACGCTTCATTCCCTCAAGAGGGTTGATTCGATTAATATCTGCAGTCAGAGCATCTTCGACTTGCAAAAATCCAGTTTGAACAACCGATGAAGCTATTCCAATAAGAAGAGAGATTCCCAATACTGGCAAAATAAGCATGACAGCTTTTTCTCCAGCCATTCTTAATCCAGTAAATAAATCTCCAGTTCGACTAGCTACAACCATATTATTCCCGAATGAATACTGAAATAATTCATACAG
>CAZFSX010000122.1:0-7824 GCA_964522115.1 uncultured Pseudobdellovibrionaceae bacterium
TATATATGATAACCCCATTCAATGATCGAATTTTCCAGTTTTTTTATGCTATGGATGAAGTTGAAAAAATATCTTCACATAAATTTTCACTGGAAGCCTTACCGTGCGAGTTGATGAAAAAAATTGAAATAAGAAATACTATTTTGGCTCTTGTGAAGAATGACATTTTCTCTCCCCCTTTGTTTTTTTGAATGTCATATTTTTTAGTAAGGGATAGGGTTTGAAGCAAGATAATTGGCTGAATCTGGAAAGTGATTCGCAGCATTACAGAGTGTTAAGAGTTCCTGTTCAGCAGGACTGCCGTCGGAAGAATGCTTTGAAGAAAGATATCATGGGCAATATCAGATTCACCTACAACGGTAATGTCGATTCTTTGTTCGGGAATTTTATCAAAGATACGATTCAGGATTTTTATTTTTAAAGGAATGACGTCCTGTTTATGGGAATCAGGAACAATCACCAAAAGATCGATATCGCCACCCTTTTTATGATCATCTATGCGGCTTCCAAAAAGATAAAGACGAAAAGTATAAAAAACCAATTCATCCTTAAATGCTGTCGTGATGGCGGTAATTTCTTTGGGTTTAAGTCTCATGCTGAAGTTTCTTTGGTAAGTCGAGAAGTAAAGTTGAATACTCGCGAAGTTTCATAAATATTTTTTCTAAATCTTGATCGCTATACTCATGAACTGTGACATTTCGGAGCTCTCGGATTTCTAACCATGTGTCAACATTGTGGATGAGTCCAATTTTTTCAGCTCGATGAAGTAAATCACGAAATCCCCCATCAAAAGCAGGATCATCCATCAAAATACGTGCGCGCAGATATTTACTTAAAAAAATATCGGATGAACGAGCAAATCGCGAAGCAAAGCCATCCCAGGCTTCAAGTTCTGGGTCCGTCATTTTAGAGGGGTGGGTCAGCATATTGAAAGTGCGATGATAGCTGTATTCCAGATTCCGTAGAGACTTTATAATTTGACTATAATATAGACCTGCCAAATTTATATTTTTATTCACAGGACTCCTTACGAAATGGAAATTCAATTATTTTCGAATATAATTCTTTGCAAGAAAAAGGCAATGAAAAGAATTTTAGACTTTTCTGTGGGATCGTGAAAAGATCGAAGCAAGAAGTCAGGGGATTTTTTGATGACTTATCATTCTTCGTTTTTATCTGATCAAGGAAATCCATTTCCAGAAATTCATATGAAACCCTATCCGGCAAGTCCAGAGGGGATTGTTGCGATTGGTGGAACCGCAGAACCGCAGCTTTTGATATGGGCCTATCGACGAGGAGTCTTCCCTTGGCCTCAATCCGAAGAGATGGATCTTTTGTGGTTCAGCCCCGATCCTCGAGGAGTTTTGGATTTTCAGGATCTGCATATTCCCAAGTCTTGGAAAAAAGATCAGCGGCGTTTGGCGACCCGCTGGCGTCGTACAAAGAATCAAGCCTTTGCTCAGGTCATGTTGGCTTGTCAAAAGCAGCCACGACCTGGACAGCAGGGGACATGGATCACCCAGCAGATGAAGCAAGGGTATTTGGAATTGCATCGTTTGGGGCATGCTCACAGCTGGGAAGTTTGGGATGAAAGTGATCAGTTGATCGGTGGTATTTACGGTGTACAAAGTGAAAAGTACTTCAGCGCAGAAAGTATGTTCTATCATCAAAGCTTTGCGTCCAAGTGGGCCTTGTTAGCTTTGATCGAAGATCTTCAGCACCAAGGCCACACATGGATGGACACTCAGATGGTGACCTCTGTCTCTGCCGCTTTAGGTGCCAAGCTTATCCCCAGGCATGAATTCTTCGGTAGGTTGTAGAAGAAGGCCGCGTGAGTGAATTTAAACCGAGGTCATTACTGAAGGAATGACCTGGGGAAAATATTTACTTTTGTTCTTTCATAGATTGAAGATGATCGACCAGTAGATTCATTCGTTCAATAATCTTATTCCCCTCCATTAAAATCTTAATGTAAGCGGAAAGTTCCTTCAGTTGATGGATGCGATCGTCAAGATCATTCAATTTATTATGAAGTTGTTTTTGTTGATCCAGTTTGGAAAGTTCTTTTTTATATTCATTGCGGCGGATAAAGCCACGCAAAAAGCTGAATGGGCCATTGGGTTTTCGTATTGTTTCAATATCAAAACTACGTTGGGTTTCTTCTGTATAGCGAAGAGTGCTTTGAAGTTGTTTGAATAAATTTTCAGCAGAAGATTCTTCTGAATCCTTTGTTATGAAGTGAGTATTCCAACCCTTTCCTGTAAAAAAAGAATCAGAGGATCTCTTTTGTCTGAAAATTCCCAGCTTTTCATGGACGGCATCCCGAGCTTGATTTGCTTGGATGAGCTTTGTCTTCAAGAGTTGTTCTAATGATTGTCCAGTCTTATCGGCTTCTTTTTGAAAATCAGATAAGGAATGTTCTGCGATAGGAACTAATCCTGTGGGATTGGAATCCAATAAATACTGACGGTAATTTTCTGCGTATGTGATCAATCTTTGAATTAGCGATAATGTGATACCACTTACAGTGTACTTAGGGATATCGCCCTTTTGGCTGAGTAGTTCTGGATAAGTTGCCGCTAAGAATTTAGCATTATTGAAGTAAGAACGGGATGGAATTCGTGATTCCAAAATCAGAATGGCTGAAAAATCAAGGATGCTAAATTTGGATGTCTCCAGATTTCCAGCTGTAGAAAAAAGGGCGGGATGAAGATCGTTTTGTTTCAAATAAATAAATAGGTCTTCTTCTCTTAAATTTGAAATATCAAAGGATTCAGGAATGAAAGTACTTTCGTGATGTTCAGGTCTAGGCGAGGCAATGCGATCGGAAAGGGCATACCAAGCGGAAGTCATTCCAAAGGCATTTTTTGAATGAGGGTTGGAATAGATAAACATATCCCATAAACGATTACGAAGACCGGAGTATTCAAAGGTACCAATATGAGTTTCTATTTCCATTGGAATGAGGGGGAGTTGAATCGAAGAGTGCAGAAGATCTAAACGATCACGATATTCAGGTTCATCCAGAATTGTCTTTATATCTGGGAAACTCAGCTGTTCGGATTGTATGTCTACTGACAGTTGAACATCTGAATGGTGTAGCCTTCTTAAGAGCGAATTAAGAAGTTGTGTGTTTTCCTTCGATTTTGGATTTCCAAAAACTAAGAAGTTCAATGCTTCTTCTAGGGTATTTTTGTCGATTGTTGTTTTTGGGTTGAATAGAGAATGAATGGTAGCAGGGTGAAAAGGTTTCACTTTTACTGGGTTAAGTCTAAGCAGCGCTTTCTTTTCAACTAATATTCCAGTAGCACTCGCTGGATCCGTGTGAAATACAAGACGGCAAAAGTTTTGTGAACTCTGGTTGGGTCCACTGACGGATGCAAATCGTTGAATATCGTTACTGGCAAAGGATTGATGAGAAAGCAATAAGCCAATAAAAAAAATAGTCTTCAAAGAAATCTGTATCATAAAAATTCCCTCCACGAGATGGGGGAGCATAGATTTCATTGGAGAAGCTGTCAAACTTCAACGTGGGGTATTCATTAAAACTTAATGAATAAAGATCAAGAAAAAAAAGTCCATGGCAATAGATTGAATTAATCACATCTTGCGCTGGTGATGAATTTTAAATTCTGACGAGCGTAGTGATTGATGTGGCATTTTTTTACATCTTTTGTCGTAAGTGCTACCTTTTTTCGACATTTATATGCCTAAAAAAGGTAGCACTTACTGCAAAATGGACAGATCTGGCTCCAGGTCTGGATGGAACTGTATAGACGTTAATTTCCTTTTCGGAAGTGCTCACATACAAAAAAGGATTGACCCGAGGTCATCATCTGCGGAATGACCTCTGAAAAATATGACAGTTATTGTTTTATGAAAGCTAACAATTGATCCCCCAGGAATGAATTCTTCGCCAGTTTGTCGCAGAAAAGGCCGCGTGAGTAATTTAAAGTCCACATTAAATCACTCACGTGTGTTTTAATGTGGACTTTAAATTACTCACGTTTAGGAGGGTGGTTCAAGGCAGGTTGGAAAAACGGATTTCCTGAAAGTTTATTTTACAAGATCCAGGTTCATCGCGGAAGTGCTGATTATGGATCCTCAGTGCAGGGGCGAGTTCTGCCTTTTATTCAGTTTTACAAAGAGCTTTGTCAGAAATATGGTACGTTCTGAGAATCAAAAAAAATACGCCAATCTAAGGCGTGGATATTTTTTGGTTGATGAATCATGAGTCTGTAAAAATCCCAGCAGCCTACGCTGCCTGATGTTTCAGGTCAGCGTTTTCTGCGGATTCAGAATCTTCAGAGTGTTCTTCAGAACCTTCTTTGTTTCCAAGTTGTTCTGCGGCTTTGGCTCCGCTGATGATCATAATCAATTCGCGAGCAACACCTTCTAAACTTTCTGCTTGCAAACGAAGTTCATTCGCAGAGGCAGTCACGGAAGAAGTGGTTGAACTATTTTGTTGAGTCACATGATCAAGCTCTCGCATCGCATTTCCCATTTCGTTGATACCAATTGCTTGTTCTTGGGATGCTGTAGCAACTTGCTTGATCATTTCATTCAAGACAGTCACATTGGACATAATTTCTTCCAGAGCATCTCCGCATTCGCGAGCCGTGACAGATCCAAGACTTGCTTTTTCTTTACCCTTGGAGACAAGTTTTTGAACGCTTGTACGCGTTGATTGAACGATGCTTTCCACTTTTTGCACACTGGATTCTAGCAAACCTGAAATTTCACGAGCTGCTTGTCCACTGGTTTGAGCTAACTTTCCAACTTCTTCTGCAACGACAGCGAAACCTTTTCCAACTTCACCAGCACGAGCTGCTTCGACAGAAGCATTGAAGCTCAGAAGACGAGTTTGGAAAACGATATCATTGATCACTTTTGTTTTATCGCCAATTTCAGAAATCACTTTCACAATTTGAGCAAGTTCCTTATTGTTGACTTCCATGAAGTTCAAAAGATCCACGTTGCTGGCATTGATATCATCCATCACAGTGATCATTTGAGTGACAGTTTGTTTTCCGCGATTGGCAGCTATCTGTGTGGAGTTTGCAGAGTCTAAAGAACTTGCTGCTGTTTTGGCATTGTTGCCAACCATTGCATTCACTTCGTCCATCGCAGCCACTGTTTCTTGAACTGCAGCGGCTTGTCTTTCTGTGGCTCGTGACAAATCTTCACTGGAAGAATTCATTTTTCCTGACATGTCGGCTGTGTGGCCAAAGTTTTCGTACAAGTGATTTGCAACAGCATTCAATGCATTCACAAGTTGCCGTTTGAATCCAATCCCCATCAGGAAGATAAAAATCGAGGAACCAAACACAATCGCCGCTAGAACTTTTTGAGCTTTTTCGCTACGAGAAATTGAGGTATCTAATTCATCTGTTGTTTTTTTACGAGTTTCACTTAAGTTCTTATCGATCTTATCCAATAAAGCTTCTGCGATAGGTAGCATATTGTTCAAAGCAATATTCGTCGCTGTCGCCATATCACCTTTTGTGATATTTTCGGCAGAGATTTTATTCCATAGTCCTTCGTATTTTTTCACATCATCAGAAAGAGAATTACAATCAGTTCCGCAGTCTGTTAAAACTTTGGATAATTCAGAAAAATACCCTTTGATAATTTCCTGACGGAGTTCAATAGAGTCTTTATCTTTTTCAGACAAAATGGCTAAAACGTTTGAGTGCAAAGCTGAAAAAACTTTTAGAACAGAACTTTTAGCATTTAATGTCCCAATACCCTTTTGCGAAGTTTGTGCAAGATCGGTCATAGCAGTTTTTGACGACATGAAAGAGAAGGCTCCGCTGACAAGGCCCACAAGTGATACGAAGATCACAAATAAAGTTAAAGTTTTTGAGAATCCGAATCTCTTGATCACGGCTTGCTCCTTAGCATCATGATGGACAAAACAGTTCCATCTGGGGAATTCCTCGGAGGATTTCATAAGAAACTCAACCGACCAAGGTCCTATTCAAAGGAAATTAATAATTTTGGAAGTTATTTGACGAATTCTTGAATTTGACGTCTTGAAATGAAACAGGTAGTGATAAGTGATGATTTCCTTAGAACAAATTTCTTATGTTTTGAAGACTCAATCTGGATGGAAGTCCAGTGCGCGTCCATTGCTCAGTCGTATTCACCTTCAGGTTCAGCCCGCAGAATTTGTTGGGATACTTGGCAGCAATGGGTCGGGAAAGTCCACTCTGCTGAAAATGATGGCAGGACTGATCCCTCCCGATCAGGGGAAGGTCTTGTGCAATGTTCGAAGATCTTATCTGGCCCAGTCTCTGCAAAATAGAGAAGATTTACCTCTGACTGTGGATGATTATTTGCACCTTGGTCCCGAGCTTTTAAAGTGTCATTCCAGTGAAGATCTATCCAATCAACTGTATCAATATTTTGATGTGCAAGACCTTAAGCTTCGCTTTTTGGATGAGCTTTCAGGCGGTCAATTTCAGAGAATTCAACTGATGAAGGCTTTATTTGTCCAACCGGAACTTCTTTTATTGGATGAGCCTTTGAATAGTTTAGATGAGAAGTTTCAAGTTTTAACGATGGATTATTTGAAAACGTGGAAACAACAAGGCAAATCTGTCGTCGCTGTTTTGCATGATGAAGATCTGGCAAAAAAATATTGCGATCGACTGTTTATTTTGCATTGTGAACATTTGATTCCTTGGGATCAGCGGGGGGCTCATGGCTGTTGATCTTTCAACTTGGATGCAAGATATGTCATTATTTCAGAATTCTTTTCTGGTGATTTTGATTCTTGCAATTGCCAGTGCGCCTTTAGGTTTATTTTTGCATTTACGTGGATTGAGTTTAGCGACGGATGCTTTAAGTCATTCCATTTTACCAGGGGCGGCCTTAGCTTATTTTCTTTTTGGTTTGGAGCTGATCCCTATGTCATTGGGTGGTTTGGCGGTGGGGCTTCTGGTCTTTTTTGCTGCAGCCTCTTTGCACCAAATTAGTCATTACCGAGAAGACAGTATGTTGTCGGTGGCCCATCTGTTTTCCATGTCGGTGGGGGTTTTGATTATATCATTGAAGCGCAGTCAGTTGGATCTTTTGCACTTTTTATTTGGTAACCCCTTGGCCGTCACGGACCAGTCTTTGATTTTTTCAGCCGTGGTCGCCATGGGAGTCTTGCTAGCCCTGTGGTCCTTTGGTCGAGGATTATTACTTGTCTATGTGGATGAAGACTTTGCAGAAGTATTGGGATTGCCGATTCGAAGATATCATTTTCTTTTTCTGTTTTTGGTCGGAGTTCAATTGGTTTTAGGTTACCAAGCTCTTGGAAGTATTTTGTCCATAGGTCTGATTTTGCTTCCAAGTTTGATCGCTCGACTCTTCGTGCGCCATTGGAAATGGCAGGTGATTTTATCGATGGTGATTGCCGCTGTCTTATCCTGTCTTGGATTTTTAGGATCGCTCATTTTTAATTTGCCTCCAGGTCCAAGTATTATCGCACTGATGGGGGCTTGTTTCTTATGTTTTTTTGGATTTCAGGTTTTGGCGCGCAGATGGATCTAAAAAGTCGTTGTTTCACACACTTTATGATGAAGTTTCTTTGCCTCAGTTTTTTGTGGGCGCAGCCCAGTTGGTCGAAAGCTTTGCTGGTGGCGAGCTTTCCTTTGGTTCAAGATATTGTGCAAAATATTGCAGGTCCTGAATTTGAAGTACGTAGTCTTGTTGGTCGGAATGAGGATCCTCATGTTTATCAAATGAGTCCTAAGGACTTAGTGACATTGAAGCAGGCGGAAATCATTTTTATCCATGGGAGGGGGATAGAGTCTTGGTTAGAGTTTGCGTTGA
>CAZFSX010000123.1:0-3688 GCA_964522115.1 uncultured Pseudobdellovibrionaceae bacterium
AACCGCGATTGCTGGTCATCACGATCAAATGGCGTTGAAGATAGCGAATTTTACCATCCTTGCCATTGATTTTACCTGTGTCCATAATTTCCATCAAAGCTTGCACAACTTGAGCAGGAGCTTTTTCAATTTCATTCAAGATGATGACGCCGCCTTCTTTGCCACGATTAGGATCATCCAACCAGTCATTGAGAATTCCAGATGTTTTATCCGATCCAAGATATCCTAAAGGGAAGCCAAGCAGTTGGTGAACGCCTTCTTCTCCGCGGATTTCATTGCAGTTCACTTCCAGTACAGCTTGCTCGTTTTTAAAAACTTTTTTTGCAAATTCCTTGGCAAGCATCGTTTTTCCGACACCAGTGGATCCCATGGCTGTCATCACACGCACGTTGCGAGAGTTTCCAGGGTTTAAAAGCTCTAGCCAAAGATCGGTAATTCCTTGAACCATTTCTGGTTGGCCACGCACGGTTTTATTCAAATGACTTAAGAGGGAACTTCTGTAATCCATCAGAAGTTTGGCATTGGAAACATCCACAGGAAGATTCATACGTTCCGCCATGGCTCGACGAATGTCTGAAGATTCCATGGCTAGAACACCTTCGGTGTCTGCTTGATGATAGTTCAAATTCACAGCCGTTTCATGAAGGACTCGTTGAGTTCCTTCTAGAATTCCATCCGATGGGAATATTTTTTTTGCAAATTGAGTGGCCTGCAGGACGGCATCCTTAGAAATTTTAACTCCATACGAGGCTTCAACATTTTCAGTGTGGAGTTGTTCTGTTAAGAGGCTAGCTTGTTCTGGTGTGTAGTCGGGCACACCAATAATTTCAAAATAATGATCCAGAGTTGGAAGTTTTTTTGTCAATGCAGCACGAGCTGAAGATGTTGTTCCAGCAATGATACGAAGATGATCAAAGCGATCAGCAAGGGCAAGGAACCCTGCAATTTTATCTGGAGCAATGTCTTGAAAGTTATCGATATAGATAACAATGTCGCGTTTTAATTCAGATCCAATGCCTTCAAGGATAGCCAAAGCTCCAAAAAGGGGATTGGGAGATTCAAGACGTCGAATGGCACTGGATCGCATGACAACAACTTCCGTTCGACCAAGATGATCGAAGATTGGGCGTCGAGGATATTCTCCATGAATCAACATTTGAGCAAGGCGACGCAATGTTGACTTTTTACCAACGCCAGATTCTCCAAGAAGGAAAATATTTTTTTCTTTTTCATTGACCAAGCCGAGCATTATTTTTTTTGCAATATCGTCTCGGAAGGGAATGCTTTCTGTGATTTGAGCTTGTCTTTGATTTCTTACTTGATCCGTCACGAACTGATCGATCAAAACACCAATCACTTGCATATCGACAAACTCTTTCGAACCAGGAGACATGGAAAGGTATTTGATTGCATCCTTTAAGTGCAATTGATCCAATTCATCCAGAGTTTTCGGCTTCCAGACAGCCATTTGCTGCTGGCCGGAGTTTGGCCGACCTGGTTGGCGGCGATCTTCGGCTCCGGCATGTGAAGATAATGTTAATATATAAGCAAAACTTATAGCTAATCTAAGAAATCCTTTGAGCCTCATTCTTGTCCCCCCTCATGAAGCCTGGTGTTCCAGCGAAACAGTTCCCCAACTGTATAAGCATTCATTATGGAAACACCCGACGAAGGTCTTGTCAAAAATGTAGGCACCGCAGTGTAAAAATTACAATTAAGCTTCTTTTCAAACATGATTTTCTGAAGTCTCAAGGGATCGATTCTCATTCGGGATCCGAGCAAAATGGAGTTGACTCCAAAACGCCCGTGAGTAAAATGGAGTTGACTCCAAAACGCCCACGACGGGAGGTTTATGACTAGGCAACGATATCTTAAGCAGACAATCGAAGAGTTTCTGAAGAAAAAGATGGTTTTCTTAGGAGGTCCACGTCAGGTTGGGAAAACAACTCTGTGTTTAAGTTTTCTCAAGGATGCCAGTGTTAAAAATCCAGCCTATCTGAATTGGGATGACATTCAATCCAGATCGCTTCTTAGAAATGGAAAGTTGCCAGACTCTGAGTTGATTGTGATGGATGAAATTCACAAATACAAATTATGGCGTCAATTGGTCAAAGGTCTGTATGATAAAAATAAAGGTGATCAAAATTATCTGATCACAGGTTCTGCTCGACTGGATCATTATCGTCGCGGAGGAGATTCTCTGTTAGGCAGGTATAGGTATCTTCGACTTCATCCCTTGTCCGTCAATGAACTGCAAATTCATAATTCATCTGACTTAAATACATTGCTTGAGCTTGGAGGTTTTCCTGAGCCATTTTTTTCGCAATCTCAGAAAGAAAGAAAGCTTTGGAGCCGTGAGCGACTTTACCGAGTTGTGAATGACGATGTTGCTGATTTAGAGAATTTAAAAGAATTTTCTCGAATTGAATTGTTGGCTGAAACCTTAGAAAGTCGAGTGGGTTCTCTTTTATCCATTAAATCTTTTGAAGAAGATCTTTCCGTAAGTCAAAAAACTGTGGCCTCGTGGATTGATATTTTAGACCGTGTGTATTTTTCATTTCGTATAAGTCCTTTTGGTCCTGCTAAAATCCGTGCAGTAAAAAAAATGCAAAAACTATATCTATGGGACTGGAGTGATATTGTTTCAAGCGGGGCACGTTTTGAAAATTTAGTGGCATGTCAGCTTTTAAAATTTTGTCACTTTATAGAAGATACCGAGGGAGACAAAATGGAACTACGATATCTCAAGGATATCGATGGAAAAGAAATTGATTTTGTTGTCTTAAAAAATCGTCTACCTATTTTCGCTGTTGAGTGTAAGACGGGCGAAAAACAGCTTTCGAAATCTATCCAATTCTTTAAAGAAAGAACCAATATTCAAAAGTATTATCAGGTTCATCTTGGAAGTGCAGATTATTTAACGCAAGGAGTGCGGGTTCTTCCCTTCATTCAGTTTTGTCGTGAACTTCAGCTTCCCTAGTTTTTAAGTCCTAAGGCTAGTTTTTATCAAAGTGAGAAAAAAATCCTCAAGCTTCTGAAGAAGGCTCCGATCAGATGTGTAGCGAATGGATACACCCATGGAACCAAACGGTTCACCAAGTATCAAGGATGATACTTCGGAAGTCTTCACGGAGGAGGAATTATGGGGTTGAGAATTAATACGAATACAGCTTCGATCAATGCCCAAAGGACACTTTGGAATACGAAGCTCGGCCTTGATAAGAGTTTGGAAAGACTCTCTTCAGGATACCGAATCAACCGGGCCGGTGACGATGCCGCGGGTCTTGCGATCTCTGAGAATTTAAGAGCTCAGGTTCGCGGTCTGAAGCAAGCCGCACGAAACGCCCAAGACGGAATCTCTCTTGTTCAAGTGGCAGAGGGAGCAATGAACGAACTCAGTACAATCTTAATACGATTGCGCGAGCTAGCGGTTCAGTCAGCTTCTGATACCATCGGACCAGTTGAGCGCCAGTTTCTGAATGTGGAATATGATCAGCTCGTTTCCGAGATCGATCGTATCGCTGATGGAACTGAGTTCAACGGAACGCAGCTCTTGGCAGGTGTGGGATCCATTCTTGATTTCCAAGTGGGAACAAGAAATAACCCAGAGATCGATCGCATCTCGTTTGACGCCTCGAAAGCTGATGCAAACTCAGCTGCACTTGGAGTCAACTTGACCAGCGTCGCG
>CAZFSX010000123.1:3698-7799 GCA_964522115.1 uncultured Pseudobdellovibrionaceae bacterium
ATAAAGCTTCTGCACAGAATGCTTTGAGCGCGGTGGACAATGCGATTGTCAGCGTCTCTGCCATGCGTGCAGACTTTGGTGCGATTCAAAATCGTCTTCAAAGTACTGTCAGCAACATTCAAGTGAACATCGAGAATATGTCAGCTGCCAACAGCCGTATTCGTGATGTGGATGTGGCGGAAGAAACATCAGAATTAACTAAAAACAATATCTTGCTCCAAGCCGGTACTTCGGTGTTAGCGCAAGCTAACCAATCAGCAAATGTGGCACTTAACCTCTTGAACAAGTCATTTGGTGGATAATTAACCTTATCCATTTAAGTGACCGCGGTTCTCGATCCTAACCGATCACCCACCGCAAAAGTTTAGTAGCTAAAGCCCCTCTATTGCTGAAATATTGATCTGTTTCCTGCGTTTTGTGGGGGGAATCCCCCCACAATATTTCACGTACAGAAAAGATCGATGCAATATTGTGATCATCTTGTTGGGCAAGATGTTGTTCGATGAACAATGTATTGTGTTTTAAAATTGAATACCTGTTTTGACAGATTTTTGTGTCTTGGTGAACCGTCATGGGCGCTGACAAAAAGAGTCTGAAACAGACTTCACTGAAAAATGATGCGGCATCATTTTCAAGATGAAGATCCTTGCTGAAAGCAATTTTGAACAATCGTACGGATGTGCGGTAAGAAAATTTGCTTGGAAGAAATCGTCAAGATTTTGATGGATTCAGCAATGGGAAAGTAACGTCGAACATGACGTTGAAGAAGGAAGAGTCCAGGCTAATGGCTTCGCCATCCAGTTGGAACTTTTCATCAATGAATTTTGTTTCCTGTGTTCAGAAGTTGCAGGAACTCCAATAAAAAAATAATCAAAAATTAAAATCTGGACTCTCAAGATTTGATCAGTATTCCGAAAAGAATAACGAAGTGTAATCGCTCTTTTCTAAGGATGATGATTGTCAGTATACAATGATCAAAAAGAGCAACTAATCAACCAAAGACAAGATGTCTTTGTAGCCAATATGGATGGCGCAATTCAAGGAGGATGTATGAGACAGGGAGGATGAAATGGGACTAAGAATAACAACGAACGTGGCGGCGTTAAATGCTCAAAAGAATTTGGGCATGACTCAGCGAGCTTCTATGACATCGATGGCTCGATTAAGTTCGGGTTTTCGAATCAATCAAGCAGCGGATGATGCTGCGGGGTTAGCAATCAGTGAAAACTTGAAAGCTCAAATCCGCGGACTACGCCAAGCGAATCGCAACGCGAATGATGGTATCTCGCTGGTGCAGGTGGCTGAAGGTTCTTTGAATGAAGTTTCAAATATGTTGATTCGTTTGCGAGAACTGTCTGTCCAAGCTTCTTCAGATACGATCGGCGATACCGAACGTAAGTTTATCGATGTGGAATATCAACAACTTAAATCTGAGATCCAAAGGATCACAGAAGCGACAAAGTTCAATGGGTATGATCTATTGAATGGAACGGGCGGAGTGATTGATATCCAGGTGGGTGTTCACAATGATCCGTTTCAAGACCGGATTTCCTTCAATGCTTCTGCTGCCAATGCAAGCTTAGAAGCCTTGGGGTTGACGGCAGAAACTGTGGCCACAAAAAATACGGCTCAAACAAGCATCGATATCTTAGATACGGCATTGGTTTCAGTGAATGCGATACGCGCCAATTTTGGAGCTATGCAGAACCGTCTGCAATCGACTTCTAGCAATTTGATGGTCGCTGATGAAAACTTAAGCGCTGCAAATTCTCGAATTCGTGACACCGATGTGGCTGCTGAAAGTTCTGAAATGACTCGAAATAATATTTTGGCCCAGGCTGGAATTTCAGTTCTAAGCCAGGCAAATCAGATCCAAAATATGGCATTGAAACTTTTGGGCTAATTAACTCCAGAGTTTGAATCCTAAAAAAAACGGTACGTTCTTTCTTTGGAAGAGCGTACCGTTTTTATTTTTGAAGAAGGTCATCGATTTCTAGTTGAGTAAAAGGCCGGGTCTAGCTGGAAAGACGAACCAAAGCTTCTTGCAAGGAGCTCAGTTGGGCTCGGGTTTGTTCCAAAAGTTTTTTATCTGCTTCCACAACTTCTTCTGCGGCATTGGCAACGAAGTTCTTATTGGAAAGTTTTCCCGTCAGGATGGAAACATCTTTTGTCAGCTTTTCAATGGTCTTTTGAATGCGTTTC
Source organism: uncultured Pseudobdellovibrionaceae bacterium (assembly GCA_964522115.1). Taxonomy (GTDB): domain Bacteria; phylum Bdellovibrionota; class Bdellovibrionia; order Bdellovibrionales; family Bdellovibrionaceae; genus CAZFSX01. The sequence goes on from CAZFSX010000123.1 coordinate 5,901, forward strand.
ACTTCCTCTTCAATGTCCACAAGTCCTTCCAGTGGAATGATCACTTTCACAGAAGCTTCGTCGACCACAATAGGTGTGACGGCACATTTAGATAAGGAACCCTCTTCGCCAATTTGCAGATCCTCAATGCGTCCTAAGGTCATGATGGCAGTTTTATTCATACCCAAAAGTTTTTGAGTTTCTGCTGTGTTTGGAGCCAATCGTACGTGCAATTTGATCGCAGGGCTGATGCGATTTTCACCTCGAATATTTCGAATGGCAGAAATCACTTCTTTGACCACATCCACTTCTAGAGCCGCAGCTTTTGATCCCAAAGAAAGAAAGGCCTTATCGTTGATGCTTGTTGGATAAGTATCCACAATGCAAGCTTTCGATTTTAGAGGAAGCTTTTGGTAAAGTTCTTCGGTGATAAATGGGCAGAATGGATGCAATAATCTCATCACACGGTTCAAAACATGAGCCATCACCAATTGAGTGCTGGTGCGTTCCTGGCTTGCGGGTCCATTGATGATTGGTTTTACAAATTCAATATACCAATCGCAGAATTCATACCACACAAAGTGATATAAAGCATTGGCGGCATCACTGTAACGATCTTGTTCTAAGGATGTCTCCACTTGTTTGATTGTAGTTTGAAGTTTGTAAATCAACCACTGATCGAAGGTGCTAAGATTTTGTTTTTGAGGCAAAGCCTGGATACCTTCCGCAGGAACTTGAAAGTCTTGCAGATTGCTCAAAGCAAAACGAGTCGCATTCCAAATTTTATTCATGAAATTGCGGTAACCTTCAGTGCGTTGTTCGCTGAACTTCAAATCTTTACCAGAGTACAAGTGTGCCAATAAAGAAAAGCGAAGGGCATCGGCGCCATATTTTTCAATCAGCTCAACAGGGTCGACAGAGTTTCCTAAACTCTTCGACATTTTACGTCCTTGAGAATCTCGAACAAGGCCGTGGATATAAACTTTGCGGAAAGGAATATCACGTTTGAATTCCAATCCCATCATGATCATACGTGCAACCCAGAAGAAAATAATATCATGGCCTGTCACCAAGTAATCCGTAGGGTAAAATGTTTTTTGAAGTTCTGTTTCTTCAGGCCAGCCCATGGTGCTAAATGGCCACAAGGCAGAGCTAAACCAAGTATCTAAAACATCTTCATCTTGACGAACATTTTTACTTTGGCACTTTTCACAGTTGGTCACTTCGGTTTCCGAAACCGTGGCATGATGGCAATCTTCACAATGCCAAGCAGGGATACGATGTCCCCACCAAAGTTGGCGAGAAATACACCAGTCTTCAATGATATTCATCCAGTGCAGATAAACATGGGTCCATGATTCAGGTTCAAATTTCAAAGAACCACTTTCCACCACGCGCTTGGCAGGTGTTGCAAGATGTTCTGTTTTCACAAACCATTGTTCGGAAAGGAAGGGTTCGACCACCGCGCCTGAGCGAGAGCAATGACCCACATTCAAAGTATGAGGTTCTTCTTTGATCAAAAGCTCCTGAGCTTTTAAGTCTTCTAAAATACGCTTACGAGCCTCTTGAACTTTCAGTCCCTGGTAGGGGCCCGCATTTTCATTCAACTCACAACGTTTTGTCAGGATATTGATGAATGGAAGCTTATGAGTTTTTCCAATTTTGTAATCGTTAAAATCGTGGGCCGGAGTAATTTTCACAACACCCGAGCCAAAAGCTTGATCCACATAAGTGTCAGCAATGATCGGAATGCTTCTTTTGACAAAGGGGACAACGGCTTTCTTGCCAATCAAATGCTTGTAACGAGCATCTTCAGGATGCACACACAAAGCTGTATCACCCAATAAAGTTTCAGGGCGCGTCGTTGCGACTTCTAAAAAACCACTTCCATCTTCCAAAGGATAGCGAATGTGCCACATC
>CAZFSX010000124.1:0-5805 GCA_964522115.1 uncultured Pseudobdellovibrionaceae bacterium
GAGCTGTAGGATGCATGATACATTCCCGTATTACGATCAAATCCATCGGCAGATGCTGGCATTGGGTAATACCGTCTTGGAGGTCTGACGTAACCATGTCCCGACATCCCTATATAAACAACGGCGCAACCTCCCGCCGCAAAATAGGCATCAGCCATGATTAAAGCCACGAATGCATGACTAGGAACAGCCACCGAAAACACCACTGCAAAACTCAAGACTGCCGACCAAAACTTTCTTTTCATATTTCCCCCCTTGGAAATCCTATTAACTATGGTTTGAACGAATACACATTGCGTGTGGTTCCTAAAAAACTTCCATCAAAAGATCGCACAACTTCGTACTTCCCTTGAAAGCTGGGATGAATTTCAAAATATCCCATATCCACACTTTCTTTTCTTGGAATCAGAATGTCTCCAGAATCCACTTCAATCACTTTATTCGATCCCATTCTTTCAGCATCCCTTGCTGTGATGGTCAAAGTCATGCTTTCCATCGGCAAATCCCCACCGGGAAAAAATCCCAAGTACACACCACCCATAAAAAACAAAGCTGGCTGCATCTTCATAGAATTTTTTTGACGATGACGAATCACTTTCAACTGAGCAACTTCCACAGCTTTTTCATCCCTGACAGCGGGCAACACTTCCATTTTTTTTCGAAGGACCGGTCGCATTTCCATAGCACGCTGACGGCAATGCACCGAAAAGGGATCGTCCTTCCATCGACGAGGGTAACGTTGGGAACAATAATCCTGATCTCCAAAGGCCTGTTGATAACTCAGATCTTCTGACAAAGTGGTGTAGGCTTGCGAGATCGCTCGGTCCAATCCATTTTTTTTCGGAGAGGGCAGCGTATGAAACTGAGGATCCACCAAATCCTGAAACGCAATCACTTGCAAGGTGGGAGGATACAAGTTGGCCTTCTGATATTGATCCAATATTTTTTGAGACGTGCAACCGACCACAGATAAAACGCGCAAACCAGGATGAACATGGGAAAACAAAGGACTGATGTCTCGCTGATCCACATCCACAATCAAAGAAGCAGACACAACACCCGAGGACGACGAAGACGCAGATCCTCCAGCATGTCCTACAAAAAAGACAGCCACGTTTTCGGGATTGATGAGTTCTCGTTGAACATCAGCCCCCGTGGCCTTGGCAATCACTTTTAACCGGTAACCACTGTTTCCAAATCGACGTTGAATGACATTTTCAATATTCTCTGCTGGATCAGAAAATAATCCACGATAAGACTCATCCAAGGTATGCAGTAAAACAACTTGATCAGGTATGGGGGGCGTAGGATTTGACTCCGCCACGGAAGCACTTCCCAGCAAAAGCGCCAGACATAAAACAGCAAAGCTTAAAAAGAAATTCAGGAACTTTTGCAAAATCAAAGATTTCAAAGTGTCTCCTTGTTTCCGTTTTCAGAGCTTATTTCCAAGCTTGGAAAGCTCCTGATTACGTTCTTCCAATTCTTGCATCCTTTCAAGCAAATCTTCTTCCAAATCCATGATTTTTTTTGATACCTGACTTAAATTTAACGCAACCTGAGACGCTGAAGAACCGCTTGCATTCAAAAGTTCTTCCGTCAGCTTTTTTTGCTCCGTTGCTGATTGATCTAAATCCAATTCCAATTTTTTAATCTCTCTTTGCAGTTGCAAAATTTCTTTCTCTAAACGTCGCTGTTCATGCTTCGTATTCAGCTTTAGAGGCTCCGATTGTTTGTCAAAACTCCCTAATGCCAAGGATTCAGAAAGCGTGGATGCTGACACAGCTTCAAGGGAAAAAACACCCTTTTCCATGCTCCATAAATATTCTTCATAGGTGCCTGGATAAAACTTCGCCTGTCCCGATTCAATTTGCAAAATTTTGCTGGCTACCCTAGCAATAAATCCACGGTCATGGGAAACAACGACTAAAGTACCTTCGTAGTGACTCAAGGCTTGGGTCAAAGCCTCGACCGTATCAAAATCCAGGTGATTGGTTGGTTCATCCAACAACAGCACCGGAGCTTTTAACAGCAGAATTTTCCCCAAGGCCACTCGCGATTTTTCTCCTCCAGAACATAATCGAATTTTTTTCGATAAATCATCTCCTGAAAAAAGAAGGGCCCCTGCAATATTCAGAATATCTTGCATGGTTGCCGAGGCATGGGCCTGACTCTGCAAGGATTCCAAGACCGAATGATTCACATCCAAACTGTCCGTGGAATGTTGAGAAAAATATCCAAACTTCACATCCATTCCGTATTTCATTGTGCCCTTTTGCAGGGGGATTTTTTCTGCAAGGCCCTTCAATAAAGTGGATTTTCCAGCTCCGTTGTAACCAACAACACCCAAGTGATCACCTCGCAACAGACGCAAATGCACATCATGCAAGATGGTTCTTTCCCCATACCCCCAACTGGCGCCTTCCAAAACAACCACCTCTTTCCCCGTCTTCACAGGAGCTGGAATGGGAATGCGTGCTTTCACGTTCAAGGGTTTGATTTCCACTTTTTCCATTTTATCCAAACGCTTTAAACGACTTTGTGCTTGCTTGGCTTTCGTGGCCTTAGCCCCAAATCGGTCGACGAAATCTTGTACGGATTTTCTTTTCGCCTCGTAGGCAAGAGCCTGCTTTTCCAATTGAGATCTGAGCAGTTCCTTTTGTTCGAAATAATCGTCGATGTCGCCGGGGAATTTCGTTAATTCCCCCTGCTCGATTTCTAAAATATGATCGGTGGTTCTGCGTAAAAATTCTCGGTCATGACTTATCAAGAGATAAGCACCTTGGTAATTCTGTAAGAATCTTTCTAAAATTAAAATTGTCTCTAAATCCAAAAAGTTGGTTGGCTCATCCAATAACATTAAATTAGGTTCTTGGCCCAACATCTGAAGAATTTTAAACCGCATTCGATATCCACCACTGAAGTCCTTCAGAGGAACCAAAAAGTCGGCATCTTTCAATCCCAGATCTAAACCTAAATGCTTCAGTTTCCACAAGGGCATTTCACTGGATGATGTTAAAATCGTCTGGGCATTTTGACTTAAATCCCAATCGGATTCTTGCTCCAAATAGGCAATGCGAAGCTGTTGGCTTCGGATAATTTCTCCTTGGTCCAATTCCATCTGCCCCACAAGGACACGAAACAATGTACTTTTCCCAGCACCATTGGCTCCGATAAAGCCAACATGTTCGCCTTGGTTGATGGAAAAATTTCCGTCCTGAAATAAAATTTTGGGGCCAAAGGCCTTCGATGCGTTTTTAAATTGAAGTAGATTCATTCTGTTTCCTGTGCAAAAGAAGATCTGCAAATCTAGCTTCTGCGCGTGGATTTGACAATTTCTTTCAAGCCCACCTACAATGAAGAAGAAATAACTTCATGGAGGGAGTCAAACAATGGAGCTTCAATGGTCCCACATCACCATCGGTGAATGGAAATCCTTGCTAGAGAAAATACCCCACTCCAATTGGATGCAAAGCTGGCCCTACGCCAAAGCCACTCACAGCCGAGATCATAAAAACATCCGCTTTGCTCGCATCCAAGAACAATCAGAAACTCTGGGCTTTGTTGTCATGCAAGAAATTAAACTGGGCCCCATCCATTTCATCGAAATTCATCGGGGTCCCTTGTGGTTTGCCGAACACTCCACCGAAGAAAACTTCCGCAAATTTGCCGATTTACTTCGAAAGACTTTTCCCTCGCGCCCCCTACGACGCTTTCGTTGGCTTCCAGAGATTGAAAATACAGAAAAGACTCAAGATATTTTAAAACATGCTGGTTTTTCCCCCATGCCTCAAAGTTTTGAAACCCTTCTTTTGGATATCACTCCCAGCGAAGAAGAGCTTCGCGCAGGCTTGGAACAAAAGTGGCGCAATGGCTTAAATAAAGCAGAAAAATCAGAACTTCAGCTGCGCATGGATCTGCACGGAAATCAGTTGGATCTTTTTTTGCTGATGTATGAACGTCATAAATTTGAAAAAGGCTTTCTGGGAGTCAGCTCAGCCTTTCTTCAGACAGAGGCCAAGACCGCCATTCAAGGGAAAGAGGCTCTTTTCGCTTGGGCCTTTCAGAACAAGCAACCTGTTGCAGGGATGATGTTTCTGCTTCATGGGAAATCAGCTTCCTATCGCGTCGGATGGAATACCCAGGAAGGCCGATCTGCCAATGGGCACTACCTTCTTCTTTGGAAGTCCATTTTAAATCTGAAAAAGCTGGGAATCCAATCCTTGGATTTAGGTGGGATCAAAAATCAAGAAGCCCCCGGAGTCAGTCATTTTAAACAGGGCGTAGGTGCTCAGCCTTTGCAGCTGCCAGGACTTTTTCGTTAGACTTTTTGAAAGGATCCTTCATTGAAAACCACGACTCTTGATTCCTTCAAAAAAATAGCACGTTGGACTCTGCTCAGCATTCTGGCTGGAGCTCTGGCGGGAACTGCTGCCACCGTTTTTTTGCAAGCGTTGAATTTCATCACGGATCTAAGACTATCTCATCCCCAACTTCTTTGGTTGCTTCCTGTGGGTGGCCTTGTGATTGGATGGACCTTCCATCATTATGGAAAACACGTGAATGAAGGCACTCACCTGATCTTGGAAGAAATCCATCAACCCCAAAAAACAGTGCCGCTGAGCATGGCCCCCTGGATATTTTTTGGAACATTGCTGACCCATCTTTTCGGAGGATCAGCTGGCCGCGAAGGCACCGTGGTCCAAATGGGGGCCTCTTTGGCCGATCAACTTTCACGAGTGTTTGCTATCCCTAAAGAACAACGTCAAATTCTGTTGATGGCAGGAGCAGGTGCTGGGTTTGGAGCCGCGCTGGGAACACCGTGGGCGGGGATGATTTTTGGGATGGAGGTGATTCACATAGGACGCCTGCGCCCCTTTGCTTGGTTCGAGTGTTTTATCTCTGCCTGGACAGCCTATGCCATCACACAACTTTTGCAAGCGCCCCATTCTCACTTCCCTGGGATCTTGGAATTTTCTTGGAGTGCTGATGTTTTTTTCCGTGTCGCTATGGCGGGTGTGATGTTTGGTCTTTGTGCCCGTCTGTTTATGAAAACAACTCATGCCATTGAACTTCTTCAAACGCGCCTGTTTCGTTATCCTCCACTGAGAACCATGGCGGCAGGAGCGCTGCTTTTGCTTTTCTATCAATTCTCTGATTTTTCTCAATACGCGGGCTTGGGGATAGAACAAATTCAGCAGAGTTTTTCCCAGGCCGCAGCACTTCAGAATTCTGTTCTGAAACTTTTCTTCACGTCACTGACGGTTGGTTCTGGCTTTAAGGGTGGAGAATTCATTCCCCTTGTTTTTATGGGATCACATCTAGGAAGCTATCTTTCCACTTTCCTTCACTTGCCCTTGAGTCTGCTTGCAGCTCTTGGATTTGCGGCGGTCTTTGCTGCTGCTTCGAAAACTCCTTGGGCCTGTTCGCTGATGGCGGCAGAGATTTTTGGATGGAAAATTTTGCCCTTCGCCCTTCTTGCATGCTTTTGCAGTTATTATTTTTCAGGACCCAAAAGCATTTATAAAAAACAAAAATGGCTGGATCAAGGACGCCCCTTTTTCACCTGGAAGCGAAAGATCTGACAAGAAAAGTTTACTGACCTTTCATATTTTCTAAACCTTCAAAACTCCAATCCATGTTTTGATAGTCACTTAAAAACAAGTCCTTCAGATCAACACTTGCTGGTTCAGAATCATGAATAAAAGTCCAGACGAATTGGCTTCGACGACCACTCATCTTAGTCGTTTTTTTAATTTCAATATAATATAAAAAAAGGTTTTAAAATAAAAAACAGATTCCTAAATA
>CAZFSX010000124.1:5815-7788 GCA_964522115.1 uncultured Pseudobdellovibrionaceae bacterium
TTGTTTTAATTTCCATCGATGTTAACTTATGTTGAGCATAGTCAACACTTCTTCATCTTTCAAAAGAAAATGGAGCACTCAAAACAACCTCAAGACTCTTTTTCTGAACACGTAAGATACGAAAAATAGAACTGTCATTTAAAGACATCACCAAAATATAAATCTCGTAGGGAGTATCTACGGTGAACAAATGTTGCTGAAACTTAATGGCGCTTTTAAATAAAACAGGACGATATCCAAAAGAAGCTAGATCCATAGAATATGTTTTCCTGTCCATTCGCTTCAACGAAACCTGATCAAAATATAAAACTTGACGGTCAAATGAAACAGGAGCCTCCTGTTCGGGTAATGAGGATGTGGATGTAGATGGCAAAGGATCAGCATGTTGTATAGATTCCTTTTGATTCAGGGTTTGAGTGTAAACATGGATAAGGTCGTTGCCTTGAAAGAAAAATTCAGACAATTCATTTTCAGTTAAAACAGGCTTGACTGAGATTTTTTGCAAAGGACTAAGCTCCATCCATGGTTCATTTTTTTCGGCATGAGTTTTCCAAATATAATCTCGGATAAAGACATTATTTAATGAAACACCCATAGCTAAGGCACGTTTTTCCTCAGGACTTACATGAAAGAAATGAATTCCAGAAAGTTCTGGAAAAAACGCGTGTGGATCCAACATCGTAGGCATCAAATGGGTATAATCAATTCCAGCAGCATTTAAAGACTCATAAACTTTTTTGAATCCTAGCAGCTGTGGTTCCATCGGTCGAAAAACAACAGAGCAAGATTCCCCTGCTGACGCATTCTTGTTTCCTTTTGGCGGCTGACTTCCTGCCCAAGAAAAACTTGCACAGAAGGTCAACAGACAACGAAGAAGTATTTTTTGATTCAAAATGATTTGACTGATTTCAGACATCTTCAAACACCTTTCCAAACGACGAACAGTGAACGTATAGCTCATGCTTGATTGAAATTATCAATTGAAAGATGGAACTATTTGTCAGAACTTCGAAGGAAAGGCAAGTCGAAGTCAATTCTTTGTAAAAATGAATCTAGAAATAGGGGGTGTGTTTGTGGATAAAAAAGGCCCTTTTGATGAAATGCCGGTTCATAGTCAAAGGGATTCATCCTTGATCCATTGAAATCGTGGTGTCCAAACTCCACCGACAAGGACCTGTTCCAAAAACATTGTCAGGGGTCGGATCCATATTTTCCCCGACGGATTTTCATACAAAGCCTCATACACGACGAAGTCTTCCAATGTTTCACTGGACTTCGCCACATTTAAAACTCTATACAAATTTCCCTTCGAATGCCGATAGATCCCACCAATTTTTACTTCCTTCATAATTCCCCATTCCATCCAAAGACGTGACCTTAAATAAGAAGCTTGTCAAAAAAGCGTCACAAAATCTCTTTTAATTATTGGATCAACTTTATTGTGTTGAGCACGTCAAGCTTTTCCATGTCACTTTGTTGGTCTCTCTAATAAAGTGATTTTCTTTTTCCCTGCATCGATTTCAACATGAATACCTAATGGAATGGTCATCAGTGGATCCGTATGTCCCATATCGAATTCTGTCAGTACTGGGAATTTACAACCATGAAGAGCATGATCCAAGATCATGGATAGAGAGTCATTGTCTTTCCATCCAACACTTCTAGAAAATCGCCCCACAACAAGCCCCTTTATTTGATTGAAGACACCCATATGCCTAAGCTGAGTCAAAAAGCGATCGATGCTTTGTGGAGTTTCACCTTCATCGTCCTCGATAAAAAGAATTTTACCTTTCATCGAAGGCCAATAGGGGGTCCCAGCAAGAAGAAGCAAAGTACCTACATTCCCACCAATGATTTGCCCCTGAGCCTTTCCTTTTCGATAACATTGCATGCCAGGGTTTGGAGTGAATTCCATTTTATCTTTAACCCACCACGGATGATCCGAGAAGGCTTCTGATGTGGGATATGTGTAG
>CAZFSX010000125.1:0-7774 GCA_964522115.1 uncultured Pseudobdellovibrionaceae bacterium
TAATCTGATCACCAACTTTGACAGCCAAGGGACGTAACTTCCCTTTTTTGTTTCTATGACCGTGACCTACTGCCAAAACCTTACCTTGAAAGTTTCCAGACAAAGTTGAAGTTTCAGGAATATAAAGGCCACCCGCCGTCTTCTTTTCTAAAGTTGCTATTTCCACCACAATACGATCATCCAAAGGCTTCAATGAAACAGAAGAAGCTTGTGATTTTTTTTGTTCAGACAGTTTTTTAGCATTTGGAACGACTTTCGCTTGCGTCGTTTGAGAAGTCTTTGGCTGTGTTCCTTTCGCCACTGACTTTGTCGACGAAACTTTCAAAGCCTTTTTTGAAGCAGTCTTGCCCTTTTGAGAAGCTTTTTTAGAGGCTGCTGTTTTCTTCGCCGTCGATTTTTTTATTGCAGATTTCTTTGCTGCTTTGACAGTGCTTTTTGCTTTTGATTTCACTTTGCTTTTTGCTGGAGTTGTCTTTTTTGACTTTGCTTTCACATTCAACTTAGCTTTGACTTTCGTTTTGGACTTAGCCACGACGATTCCTCTCTTCTTCGTAATATTTTTTGTAAAGAATATCCCATTCGGAACTTCCTTCTACAACATTTCGTTTTAAAGAGGCAACTTTGGCGCGAGCCTTTGTGTCAATGTCCATTTCCTCAGCAACAAATTCCGCAATCGCTTTTTTTGCCAATCGCAAAGCCAAGTCTTCATCCGAATAATCCACCATATCGTCATTCCAAATTCCATCCGTCAAAAGGTGGGCAAAATGGCTTTGGCGATCTTCTGAAATAATCATAAAATGATCTTCCTTTCCTTCGCTAACTTCTGTTTCAACATGGGAAACATTTTATGTCTTTGAAAGGATCCTGGATTGGAACGTTCCAATTCATCCAACATCTTGAAAACTTCTTTTTCAAGATCCTGTTCTCTCTGAAGATCTTTTTGAAGATAATCGAAAGCTTTTTGGAAACATTTTTTTTCATCCTCTTTAAAAATCACCACATTCTGGGATTTCCAAGATTTGAAAACGCGGTCGACAATTCGTTGCATTTGCTGTGTGGTCAATTTCATACCCTTTTGACTATTCGAGCCCGTGCTTCTATTGTCAAGACAGTATGAGCAAAACAAAAATCTTTTTCATCGCAGGTCTCTCTTTTCTGACGCTAATCATCATCAGCGGAGTCGTATGGGCATTTCAACTTGAAAAAGAAATGCTTGAAAAAATGAAGAGTAAAAAATTTCTTCCTCCTACCGAATACTATGCGGCTCCGATCACCGTTCGATCTCCTGATTGGAATGAAGATCGGCTTCTGCAGGAACTCAGAAATAGAAATTATAGTTTTGAAAAAGACGGATGGGGACTTCCTGGAACATTCAGAAATCTTTCCCCATCAGCATGCACAGCATTTCTTACAGAAAATTTTCCAGGCAAGACACTGATCCAATCCTGTGTGCTGCTTTGGTTGAAGCAAACTCAGGATCCAGCATTGAAAGATCTTCAAACTCAAATCGCTTTTTTCGATCGTGACGGAGAATTGATTTCCACATGGGGAGAAGGGTCTTGGTCCAAGCTTCCTGAATTTTCATCTTTCCAGGGGGGAAACTTCAAATGGGATGCACATCTTTTTCATGAAACACCGGCATTCATTTTAGACCCCCAATTACTTGGACAATATTTAAATCAAGAACCCATCATGCAAAAATATGTGACTTTGGGACAAATTCCTCCTTCTTGCTTGAATGCTGTGATGTCCATCGAGGATAAGAATTTTTTAGAACACTCTGGAGTCAGCCTGACCAGCATCGGCCGTGCATTTCTGCGCAATATTATCCACGGACGCCTACAACAGGGCGGATCCACAATCACACAACAACTTGTAAAAAACTACTTCCTCAGTTCAGAAAAAACTCTTCGTCGAAAGGCTCAGGAATTTATTATGTCCTTGATTCTTGAAAACCATTCAAGCAAAGACGAAATTTTAGAGACCTATTTAAATATTATTTATTTGGGACAGAACGGAAGTTTTCAAGTTCGTGGTTATGGTTCGGCGGCTCAACACTATTTTTCAAAACCCATTTCCGACTTAAACACCCACGAATGCGCCTTACTTGCAGCCATCGTCAACAGTCCAGGACTGTTTGACCCTTGGAAAAAGCCACAAAATGCTCTGAAACGTCGCAATCTTGTTTTGGAAAAAATGCGGACCAATGGCTTTTTAACAGATGCAGAACTGACAGACTCAAAAGCTCAAGCGCTTCCAGCGTCCCGACCTGTGGCCTTATCAGAAACTGCACCTTACTTTATCCAAGCAGCTCAAAAACAAATGCAAGAAAAGGGATTTCCACTTGAAGGTTTAAGTGTTTTTACATCTTTGAATTCAGAACTTCAAACCTTAGAAAAAGAACGTAAAAACCTTGCAGCGAATAAGTCCAAAGGCCTTCTGTTAGAGGGAGTCGTTCTTTCCGTGGACAATAACACGGGATTAGTGTCAGCAGGAGTTGGAGGTCGCAATTTTCGAGTCACTCAATTTAATCGTATTCTGAATGGTCATCGCCAAGTGGGTTCTGTGATGAAACCCGTCGTCTATCTTTCGGCTCTGCTTCAGGATAAAGACTCATACCGCCGTTTCCATCCTCTGACAGAACTTCAAGATGAACCCACAGAAATTCGTTACGAGAATAAAATTTGGAATCCCGATAATTATGATAAAAAATACTTTGGAAATGTTCCCATGTATTTTGCTTTAAAAAATTCTTTGAATGCAGCCACGGTTCAGCTTGGTATGCAGGTTGGGCTGAGCTCTATTGAAAAAACAGCAAGACAACTTGGAATTCAATCCAATTTAAACCTTGTACCTTCCCTGCTTTTAGGAAGCTTTGAACTTTATCCTCTTGAGGTTTTAAATGCCTACACAAGCTTTGCAAGATTTGGCAGCTCCATCGAAGCTTCTTTTGTTCGATCTGCTCTTCATACGGAAAGTGGCAAAGAATTTGTTCATCAGCTCAACTCGCATCAAAGCATAGACCCCACCGCCACAGCCATACTTGTTGGAATGATGAAACAGGCTGCTCTGTCTGGCACCGCCAAACAACTCCTGATCAACTATCCAAATCTGGCGCAAAGAACAGCTGGAAAAACGGGAACCACCAGCGACAACAAAGATGCTTGGTTTCTTGGCTTCACTCCACGAAGAACCAGCCTTGTCTGGGTTGGTTATGATAATAACACTCCACATGGTTTAACCGGAGCCAGTGCCGCGGTCCCGGTCTGGGGAAATTTAATGAATAAAATTGAAGGTAATGAATCCGGTGACTTTGCTTGGCCAAATTCCGTTCAAAAAAAGACAATCCAAGAAACCATCGGCACAACAGCAGAGCCAGCACTTCCCGTGGAATTGATTTTTGCGAAGTAAGAAAAGTTACAGATTTTTATTTTAAATTTAACTCTTTGCAAAACTCTGCAAATGGTAATACAGAAATCCTATCAGAAACCATCTGCCTTCGATCCCCCTGATGAACTTGATAAAACATTGGAATATTCGTACGTTCAGAAAAATACTTCAGATGTGGAGATATCTTTTTATCCCCAGTTTTACATTCAACTGCAAAAAGAGGTTTGCCTTTTTTTAGAACAACAAAATCAATTTCTCGACCTTCAATATCCCTTAGGAATCGTATTTCCATTTTTATACCTTTGGTATCTTCAATAAAATGGCAGTACTTTAAAAGATGGCTGGCGACAAAGTTTTCCCACTTTGCACCGATTTCTTCCAACTCACTCCAATCCCAAAAATAGATTTTTTGTTCTTTCTTCACTGCTTTAATTTTAGGTGGTCCGTAAGGAAAGATACGATACCCGTAATAGACATTCTCAAGAATTGTGATCCATTTTTCGATTGTTTTAAAATCCACCTGAAGATCTTGAGCTAAATTTTTACGGGATAATGGCGATCCCACACGCTCAGGAAGAGCCTGAATCAATAATTCAATATTCGAAATTTCTTTCACGTTTTCTAAATCGCGAATATCTGAATAAACAATTCTCTCTTGCCTTTGCCGGTGCCAACGACGCAGAGAGATCAAATCTTTCTTCAAGTATGGTTCGGGAAATCCTCCGAACTCCAAAAGATTCATCATCTTTTCGTTCACATCACCTGAGTCCCAGGATTTGACCACTTCTGGCAAACTCAAGGGGTGCATTCGATAATAGTGATATCGACCCAAAAGGGAATCCCCACCCTTGCGATAATAATCAAGTCGTGCAGATCCTGTGATTAAGAAATGATAAGTGTTTTTTAGCTTATCATAAAACCCTTTGACCAGACTTCGCCATTGGCTAAATTTATGAATTTCATCCAGAACAATTAAACTATCACTTGTAGAAAAATTGCCTTTTTGAATTTTGTGACGATCTTCAATATCATCCCAATTTAAATACGCAGGATGCCCATCCTTATATCCAGAAATAAGAGATTGAGAAAAAGTTGTTTTCCCGACTTGCCTTGGCCCGCCTAAAAAGACCATCTTTTCTGACAAATCTGCCATGACATGTTTTTTGAGGTATCTTTGTAAAGTAGACACAAGTCTACTTTACAGGCGTAAAAAGTAGAGTCAAGTCTACTTTTCACGTAATTAGACAATTTACCACCCTGAAGGCTGATTTTCGCGAAGTAAGAAAAGTTACAGATCGATCTCCATGCCCTCAAAGGCATATTGCCATTCCACTTCTGGAACGGTTCTGTGATTTGTTTCTGCTGTCTTGACATACCAGTCATGATATTCACGAGTTTGCTTTTGCAAATTATTTAACTGCTGAGTATTTGCCCCTGGATCATGATGAGCAAAGATAACTCTTTTAATATTTTCTCGAAATGCTAAATCTAAGCCCAACTGCGCAGCACTGTGCCCCCAGTTCGCTTTTTCAGCCAATTCAGGCAAAGTATACTGAGCATCGAAATACATCAGATCCGCATTTTGATACAAAGGAAGATCTGGCCCCAGAGACTCACGACTGATCCGAGTGCCTTCCGAATCTACACAGTGAGCATAGGACTTGCCACCACTTTCAATTCGAAATCCCCAACATGGATCTGGATGATCCAATTGGTACGGAGTAATGCTCATATCTTCAATCATCAGCGGTTTTCTTGGCTGCAATTGATGAAAGTGAATTGTTGCAGGCAATGCCTCATAAGGAACTGGAAAATAGGGTTTTCGAAACTTGCCGCGAATCAAGGATTCTAATTCTGGCTGAACAGCATAATAATGAATCACATTTCCAGCAATAAAATGAGGTGCAAAAAAAGGGAGACCAATCAAATGGTCCCAGTGAAAGTGAGTCAAAAAAATATGAATCACTTTTTTACTTCGTGGATTCGCTAATTTCATCATGGCTTCACTGAGATTTCTCATCCCACTACCGCCATCGATGATGATTTGCGCTTTGGGCGATAGAACCTCAACACATGTTGTCCCCGTGCCAAATCCACCAATCGACGTTATCGTTTTTGATTGAAAGAATTTCGAAATATCAGCAGCTCCTTTGTGTCCCATTTCAAAAAACTCGACAAAAAGAGATTGGACATCCCTGACCCATTGTTCAGGTGTTGGTGATGCCGGTAATGATCCTCGTACGCCCCAATATTTTAACTTTAACGACATGAGAACAGGATGAAGGACATCTGGCGTGGGTGCAAACTGTTTTCCAGAAACCAGCCCAATGTCCACTGAAGAAATCTTTTCTTTCTTTTAAGAATGAGTCACCATAAACTTAAGACCATGGAACAACAACTTAGAATTTTACTTGCTGAAGACTATGAAGAAATCCGTGATCTTGCTGCCTTTTTTTTAGAGGCCATCCTGCACGCACAAGTCACCAAATGCAAATCAGGGAATGAAGCGATTGCAATCCTTAAGCAGCATCAGAATTTCGACATCATCATTTCGGATTATAATATGCCTGATGGCAATGGCGGGGAACTTTTCTCCTATATGA
The DNA here is from genome assembly GCA_964522115.1 of uncultured Pseudobdellovibrionaceae bacterium. GTDB lineage: Bacteria > Bdellovibrionota > Bdellovibrionia > Bdellovibrionales > Bdellovibrionaceae > CAZFSX01. The sequence continues at coordinate 5,994 of CAZFSX010000125.1, forward strand.
AATCCGCACAAATCCATCTGCCCTTTGCATTGCTTTCAAGTGAAAGTCCATCCAATCATCATGTCTTTGATGGTGCCACCAATGTGGGGCATATCAATAAACCTTTTACGGATGTGGAAATAAAAAAAGTTATCTCTGCTCTGCTGCCGAACTTTGGTAAACAACCTTCTCAATCAACACCCAAACCAGCAGAAGTGGTGAACGCAATACCAGAAAATCCTACACCCGAGTCTTTGGCCAAAGTGGCTGAGAATGATCATGATTATGTTGCAGTCCCCATTCAGTTACTTCGAAAAATGGAAAAATTGCAAACACCTCTGTTTTTAAAAATTAATGATGGCAAATATGTCAAAATGAGCGCGGAAGAATCTGTATTCAATGATGCCGAATTAAAACGATTTCAACAAAAGAAAGTCACTCACCTTTACATTGAAAAGGTAACTGGCCTTGGATTTCTTAGCGAATATTTGAAGAAAATCTTTTCAGAGGAGCTGTGGAACAATGCGGATCACTGCCTGGATACTGAGTGTATTTCGGCAAATACGGACTTGCTTCGCAATCTATCTCAAGAATTAGGATGGTCACAGGAGCTTGCAGATCTTGCTCAGAAACACGTAAAAAAGGCGTTGATTATTATTGGCCAACAGCCACAATTGCAAGATTTCTTGAAGCGATTTCAAAAAATTGAGCATTTAGGATTTGCAGATCATTGTACCCTTTTGACAATGGTTTCCTCCGCCCTCGCTCATCGACTAGGATGGACCATCGACCAGGCTGATGTAAAGTTAACTTATGCGTCATTGATGCATGATATGACACTTTCTGAAAATCAATATGCAAACAAGAAGAACTTCATTCTGGCAATTCCTTTGCCTGAATATAAGGACACTAAAGATGTTCAAGATGTCCTCCACCATCCAGAAAAAGCAGCGGCTCTTGTTCGTGATTTTCAATTTATTCCACCAGGGACTGACATTCTGATCGAACAACATCATGAACGACCCCACGGAAAAGGCTTTCCAAAAAAACTTCTAAGCTCACAAGTTCATCAGTTAAGCGCAGTTTTAGCGGTCAGCGAAGATTTTGTTGATTATTATTTGGAAAACTATCCAACTCAAAATCACAACGATTTTTTTCAACAAAACAAGACTGCTTTTCTTGAAGATCCTTACAAGTCGGCATTTCAAGGTCTTGCGGAAATGCTTGGATGCAAAGTTTAGGTATCCCATTCAAATCAAGACAAACAGCTAACCCAAGAACTAAATCATCATAAAAAACACATGGCTGGACCATCCCCATTGGTGGATTTCATGCCATTTAAAATCATCACTATTAAGAAATGCCACTAAACTGCCGATGAATTCAATGTAAAAAAAGGAGTCATCATGAATTGGTTCAGAGGTCTTCGCGCTCGTATACTAACTATAGCACTTCTTCCCTTTGCAGGATTTTTGATCATGATGGGGATTTTTGGTCATGTCGAAAGTCGCCTTTCTTCCTCCATGAATATTTTGATTGGATGGAGAATTCCTATTACAAAGAATATTGGCGAAGCTCGAACTCAGCTTAACACTGCTACTCGGCGTATGTGGCGTATGGTAGCGGCTGCAGATCCTCAAGAAATGACCGAACTTGAGCACGATGTAAATTCCAGCTTTGAACTATTCGAAACAAGTCTGAATCAACTAAAAAATTTAAACTTGGTCGCAAAAAACAAAGAACGCCTAGATAGAATTCTTGTTGCATGGCCCCCTCTAAAACTTCGTATGCAAGACTTGTTG
>CAZFSX010000126.1:0-7765 GCA_964522115.1 uncultured Pseudobdellovibrionaceae bacterium
TTGGAAAATTCAAAAATGAATTTTAACTACTTAACGACAGATTGTTTGACGGTTGATCCTGTAGAACCAACAACAGTTTTCGTTGCTGCAGTTGAGGCAAGAATTCCAGCGTTGCGTTGATATGGACAAGTTTTTCTCGCCATCGGTTGAGCATTTTCAGCCCAAGCAAAAGACGATAAAAAAGTAACAGCCAAGATAGTTTGAATAATTCGCTTCATAGATTCCTCCTTTAAGGGATATGTTCAAAAACAAAGTTCATCCTGATCTTTGTTATTGCGAAGGCCATGCCAAAGAATCCAAAAAATAGACTGAGCTTTTAGCCGTAGTTTCAGTAGGTTAGACTTCAACCCCGAAGCCTCCCTGTGAAGACTCTTGACAGGTGAAATCCCAAAATTGTCTCCGTCTCAAATTGAGACATCGCTGCAGAATCAGAATAGGTACAAATTAGTGCCGTCGTGAACAACGGGCTTGGTAGACCTCGGGATAATCAGGGACTGCCAGATTGCGGACTTTGATTTGAAAAGCAACCGGGTGACTGGCGCTGACCAGGATGTCCTTGGCTTGAAAGTAAGGCTGATTGCTCAGTTCGCTGCCGGAATCATCCCAAATCGAAAAATTCAAAATAGTCCATTGTTCAGCCAGGACTTCGTCCGCGGGCAATTTCGTTTGAACTTGGACCGTCATTTGCCCAATTAAAAAGGACTCATCAATATTGATTGGAAAAGTACGAGGAAAGGATTCAGGGTTGCCTTTGCTGTCATAAGAGAACTGGCAAAGAATATCCGAAGAAGACTCGTCCATATCTTGCAAGGAAGTTGCTGCCTGAAGAACAGGAGAAAAAACCAAAAGGAACAGAACAAAAAGAAAATTCCATTTTCCAAGATTCTTGATTTGCATTTCCCACTCCTTTTCTTTCAAGAATAGGGTCTAAAAAAATCAAATGCAAATCAAGCTTCGATGAATAACAAGGTTCCGACAAAGCCGCCGATCCTGATCAAAGCGGAATCACTTCAATCGCTGGATTGTATTCTTCGCGCAGGATACCTTCGATGGCCATCAAAGTCCCTGTGGTTGAGCTTGGGCAGGTTCCACAGGCACCTTGGTAGGTCACATACAGTTTATTGTCTTCAAAGCGAATGACTTCAATATCGCCACCATCACCTTGAAGACCTGGTCGAATGGTGCGATCCAAAATTTCTTCAATATCCTGAAGCTCTTGGGGTAAATCTTTTCGCGAATCTTTTTTTGCAGATTGCAAAGTGAAATGTGGATCATGCACAGGCAAGCGAGTTTGAATAATGGCGATGGCATCACCCACCACTTGTTCCACATCTGCATCAAAACGATGCGTGATTGTGATCACATTGGCGAAGAAATGAACTTGCTTCACAGATTCAATTTGTAAAAGTTCGATCGCTAAACGATTGCCAAAACATTCTTCTTCGGTAGAAAAGGTGGCCTTGCCCTCAAGCATGACGGGACGATCTAAAATAAATTTCCAAGCATTAGGGTTCGGAGTTGATTGAACACGAACATCAACTTCCAATGAATTTTGTTTTTGATAGCTCATCTTAACATCCTGACTACTTTTTGAAGTTTTTCCACAAAGATTTCCACATCTGACTTGTTATTATAAATTGAAAAAGAAGCTCGTACGGTTCCAATAATGCCCAAACGTTTCATCAATGGTTGAGTGCAATGATGACCCACACGCACGGCAATTCCTTCCTGATCCAGCATTTGTCCAATATCTGCAGGATGACATCCATCAACAGAAAAAGAAATCAAGGCTGTTTTCTGCGTAGCTTGTCCATGGATTGTCAGTCCTTGAATTTGCTTCAAAGCAGTTGTGGCCTCTGACAGAAGCTGATTTTCATGAGTTTGAATTTCTGCCCAAGAAAGTTTTTGCACGTACTCGATGGCAGTACCTAATCCAATCACCCCAGAAATATTTGGAGTGCCCGCCTCAAAGCGATGAGGAGCATTCAAGTAAGAAGACTTTTGGAAGTCCACGCGATCAATCATGCTTCCACCAAATTGATAGGGAGGCAGAGAATTCCACACAGATTGTTTCGCGTACACAACACCCACTCCATAGGGTCCAAAAAGTTTATGGGCACTGAAGCAGAGAAAATCACAAGCCATGTCTTGCACATCGATCGGCATGGCCACAACAGATTGAGCTGCATCCACCAAACATAAAGCTCCAACGGCATGGGCCCATTGACAGATCGTTTTCACATCATTGATCGTGCCCAAAGTATTTGAAGCCTGAGTTACAGCGACAACTTTTGTTCGAGATCCAATCAAGCTTTGAAAATGGGGCATGTCTAATGACCCATTGGTAAGATCAATGGGGGCCACTTTTAAAACTGCACCCGTTCGTTGGGCTAATTCCTGCCAGGGCACAATATTGCTGTGATGTTCCATTTCCGTGATGATGATTTCATCACCAGCTTGAATGTGTTGATGACTTAAAACTGAGGCCACCAAATTGATGGCTTCCGTGGTGCCTTTTGTAAAAACAATGTCTTCAACAGCTTCTGCATTTAAAAAATTTTTCACAGTTTCGCGAGACTTTTCAAAAGCTGTTGTCGCAAGATCACTCAAGTAGTGAGCTCCACGATGCACATTGGAAGTTTCCATGGAATAAAAGTGGTGCAAACGATCAATCACAACATTAGGTTTTAAAGCGGTGGCAGCACTGTCCAAATAGACTAAGTTTTTTCCGCCCCGCACGGTTTGATTCAAAGCTGGAAAATCGTTACGAACATTAAGCATTTTGCACCTTGTTTCGTAAATGTTGCAGGAACCATTCTTGAACAGGTCCCGCATTTAAAAGAAAGACTAAGCTTTCTAAAAATCCAGAACTCAACATTTGAACAGCCGTGTCTTTGGGGATCGCTCGACTGGTCAGGTAAAATAACTCATCAGCGCTCAACTGACCAATGGTCGATCCATGGCTGGCCTTCACATCATCAGCATAAATTTCAAGTTCAGGTTTAGAATCCACTTCCGCCTGACGACTGAGCATTAAATTTTGATTCAATTGTTCGGAAGAAGCTTTTTGCGCATCTTGATTGATAAAAACATGCCCATTAAAAACAGCACGAGACGCATCTTTCATCAAGCCCTTATAAAGCTGAGTGGAAGTGCATTGCCCCATATGGTGTCGAATCGAGGTATGATTATCAACATGTTGTTGTCCCGATCCATGATAGAATCCATTGACCTGAGCAAAGGATTCCGCAGCACGAAAGTTCAGAACATAATCATGTCGATTCAAAGAAGCACCCAACTGACCAATCAGAGATTTAAATTCCGTATGAGCTTCCAGATCGACACTGCATGAACCAAGATGAATGGATTTGGAATTTTCATTTTGCAAACGTGAAAAATCAACCTTCGCAAAGTCAGACAGAACCCATTGAAAATGAGGAAGTGTCACGGCTGGTTTTTCTGAACCCATATCAGGCATTGAAAAATAACTTTCAATCAAATGAAATTGGCTGTGATTTCCAGCTTGAATTTCAATCCAAGGAGCCGCCACAGATCCCGCTGTTGCTTGAACAAATAAAAACTGAATGGGCATTTCTATTTTTTGTTGAGGTAAAATGCGTAAGCGACCTCCGCCTGTCAAAAGGCTGGCCGTCATATTTTTGAAAAAATCTTTTTCAAAAAGACTTTCACGATGAAAATCAGGAGTCAGAGTCTGCGACCAAGGTTGAAAGTGCAAAGCAGAAGAAAATTTTGAAAGTGTTTCAGAAAAAATTCCATCCACAAAAACAAAGAGTTCGCTTCCTGGCACAAGAAAAGAAGATGGAATAGACTCCAACTTCGAAGATCCATCGATGGTGTCTAAATCTGAAGCGACAGGATCCGCTTGATCAGCAAAGTTCATCTGGCGCAGTGATTTCACAGAAGTATATTTCCATGATTCCATCTGCGTCGTTGGCCACCCTGCACTTTGAGCTCGCGCTAAGGATTGGCGGCGGAATTCCGTCAGAGGATCCGCAGCGAAACCCGCTAGTTTTTTTTCAGCAAATTCTAATAAGTTCATATTGAATCCTACAGCAGCCAATCGTAGCCGCGTTTTTCAAGTTGAAGAGCCAAACTAGCATCACCTGTTTCAATGATTTTTCCATTGGCAAGAACATGCACAAAATCAGGTTTGATATAATCCAAAAGGCGTTGATAATGAGTCACAAGAACAATCGCATTGTTCTTTGTGCGCAACTGATTCACGCCTTCAGAAACAATTCGCAAAGCATCGATATCCAAACCAGAATCAGTTTCGTCTAAGAAAGCTAAGCGGGGAGAAAGCACCGCCATTTGCAAAATTTCATTGCGCTTTTTTTCTCCTCCAGAAAATCCAACATTCACAGGTCTTTGTAAAAAGTCTTCTTTCATCTGGACGATTTTCATTTTTTGACGAACGAAAAAGGCGAATTCCTCTTCACTCATTTTATCGGAACCATGATGAGTGATGATGGAATTGAAAGCTGTATGCAAAAAATGAAGGTTGGTTACCCCAGGAACTTCAACAGGGTATTGATAGGCCAAGAAAACACCTTCTTTGGCTCGCACATCAGGTTCCAGATCCAGCAAGTTTTTCATTTGAAGATTGATTTCAAACTGGACACTGCCTTCGGTCACTTCATAACTTGGGTGTCCTGCAATGACTTTGGATAAAGTACTTTTTCCAGATCCATTGGGACCCATGATCGCGTGAACTTCGCCCGCTTTGATTTCTAAATTGATGCCTTTTAAGATTTCTTTGTCTTCTACTTTGGCATGCAGATTGGTGATTTTTAACATGCTGACTCCTAGCCCACGCTATTTTCTAATTTCATTTCAATCAACTTCACAGCTTCCACGGAAAATTCTAAGGGAAGTTCTTTGAAGACCTCTTTACAAAACCCATTGACCAGCATCGAAATGCAGGACTCCATATCCATGCCACGAGATTGAAGATAGAAGATTTGATCTTCGCTGATACGAGACGTGGTGGCTTCGTGCTCGACTGTGGCTGTTGGATTTTTTGCTTCTAAATAGGGATAGGTATTGGCACTGCAGCGATCACCCACCAGCATGGAATCACATTGGGAATAGTTACGAGCATTTTCTGCAGATGGCAAAATCTTCACCAAGCCACGGTAACTATTTTTACTATGCCCCGTCGAAATCCCTTTCGAGATAATCGTGCTTTTCGTGTTTTTTCCGATGTGAATCATTTTCGTGCCAGTATCCGCCTGCATATAATCATGAGTCAGAGCCACACTGTAAAATGCACCTTCGGAGTGGTCTCCTTGTAAAATCACGCTGGGGTATTTCCATGTGATGGCGCTTCCAGATTCCACTTGTGTCCAAGATATTTTGGATTTTTTTCCAGCACACTTTCCACGCTTTGTGACGAAATTGTAAATTCCGCCTTTGCCTTCTTTGTCTCCGGTGTACCAGTTTTGAACTGTGGAATATTTAATCTCTGCATTTTCTAAAGCAACAAGTTCCACAACAGCTGCATGCAACTGATTGGTATCACGTTGAGGAGCTGTGCAACCTTCTAGGTAATTGACATAACTGCCCTCATCCGCAATCAGCAAAGTACGTTCAAACTGACCGGTGTCTTTGTTGTTGATGCGGAAGTAAGTTGAAAGATCAATGGGGCAACGAACTCCTTTGGGAATATAACAAAAAGATCCATCTGTAAAAACAGCGGCATTCAAAGCTGCGTAGTAATTGTCTGTGAAGGGAACAATGGTGCCCAAATATTTTTTGACCAATTCAGGATGCTTATGAACGGCTTCTGAAATGGAGCAAAAAATAACTCCTACTTTTTCTAAGGTTTCATTATGAGTTGTTCCAATAGAAACGCTGTCAAAAACGACATCCACCGCAATCCCAGAAATTCGCTTTTGCTCTTGCAAGGGGATTCCCAAGCGTTCGAAGGTTTTTAATAATTCTGGATCCAGTTGGTCCAAACTTTCAGGCTTGGCTTCTTGTTGCTTGGGAGCTGAGTAATAACAGATATCTTGAAAATCAATTTTTGGATATTGCACATTGGCCCAGGTTGGTTCTTCCAAGGTTAACCAGTGGCGGAAGGCTTTCAGTCGATATTCCAACATAAAATCGGGTTCATTTTTTTTCGACGAAATCAGACGAATGATATCCTCATTCAATCCTTTTCGAACAGAATCCGTTTCAATGGCTGTTTCAAATCCGTATTTGTAGTCCGTATTTCCAAGTTCAGATGATTGTGACATTAGGGCCTCAGAAGTAAGTCTTTAAGAGACAGGTTTTTGTAAAAATCATTCAGGCGATTATTCAAATTCGTGATCGGAGACAAAATATTGCACTTTGTTTGAATTTCGCAGGGCTCATCTTTTTGAAAGCATTTTGTGATGGCAGATGGCCCCTGAACGATATTCATCAACTCATATAAGGAAATTCGCCCTAAGTCCTTCGTGATTTGATATCCCCCCATAGCACCGTGTTCGACGCGAAGAATTCCTGCTTGAGCCATTTGCTGCATCACTTTGGCTGTGGCATCAAAGGGAGCATGGTAGCTGTCAGAGACCTCTTTTGCCGAGGTCAGCTCACCAGGTCGTTTGTGGCTCATGTGCTTCAGCGCCATGAGAGAATATTCCAGTTTGCGTTGGACTTTGTTCATAAGTGATCTGGGTTTAAACGAAAAGAAGTTGAGAATCAAGATGAAATACGCCTTCTGGCGGCGTATTTAAATCAGGCGCCTTGTCGTGGAAAAGAAAGCCTTGCTCTGAGGCCAGAAGCTCTTTAAGGTCGGAGCCGTCCAAGCAACCTTGATCAGAAATGAAAGGAGCCCAGAATCCCTAAGGATTTTTGGAAATACCATGAATGTTTTGAAAATTTTGACGTCCGTTCTCTTTGTCTTAGCTTTCTTTTTTATCTCACTCAATAAGATCTTCAAAAATACTCCCTATGCCGAATACAATTCGGGATTTTTTGAAAAGAATCAACTTCTTGTCTTTCAAGTTGTGGATCCACAGCTCAACTTCGATCAACGTCAATCTGTGGCTATGGAGCAAGTGAAGGCATCCAAAGTCATTTCCAACGCCGAAATCCCTTCCACAGTCTCCATTCAAAGAGGATTTCATTACGACCTTGTCGAGATTTCAGAGGGCAAGTTTCAAGTTCAAAAATCAAGTTTTGAAAAGGATCAAACCTCTGTTCGACGGGAAGGTCGAATGCAAACGGCCATGACGCAAACTGCAGGCGTAGAATTGATTCCTTTTCTGAAAGAGCATTCTGATGACCGCATCCTTTTGCGCATACTTTCGAATAACGAGGACATGCACCAGCGTCTGAGCCAACTGATTGCCAATGCCAAGATTCCAGATTTTGAAAAACATTTTCTGTTTTATGGACCCTATCAGAATGTCATTTTGAGTTTGAAAGACTTGCAGCCCTCATGGATGTTCGGAAGTTCCTTTGTGGATGCCATTCGATGGAATATTTGGAAGGGTTTTTTTCTGTTGCCTGTCGCAAGTTTGAAATCGGATGTTTGGATATCGCCCTTGCAGCTGAAGAAGCGCACATTGATTGATTCTGAAATTATGACAGAACTGCATCGACGCTATAAAAAAGTTATTTTAGGCCCCTTGGAAAGCCAAGACGATTGGAAATCATTGGGTGAACTTCCAGAGGGAATTATCCTTTTGGATTGAACATAAAAAAACCCACACGTAGTGTGGGTTTTTCATTCAGTTCTAAGTTTGAAACCAAGAAT
>CAZFSX010000127.1:0-7753 GCA_964522115.1 uncultured Pseudobdellovibrionaceae bacterium
GAGGATTTCGTTCTTTCAACTTACGGTAGCGACCCACTTCGGAATAAACTTTATGCACAGGTTTTTCGCGAACACTGCAAGCATTGATAATGATCAAAGAAGCTTGATCTGGGGAACTGACAGGAACGTAGTTCGCCATTTCAAGAAGGCTGTACATGCGTTCCGAATCATTTTCATTCATCTGACAGCCATAGGTGGAAATATATACTCCCAGATTTTCTTTTTTTGAAGGCTCTATCACTGAACTTTCCAAGGTGAACTCCTGCATTTGTTTCAAATGGTCAAATTTGATTGTATGACGGCAAGCCCTGAGTTATAGACAAGCCTTTATGGACTGTCAATTGAAGGCCGAGGAGGAAACTATGAATCCACGCTTAACAACATCTCGCAAATGGACTGCATTCCCTACAGAATACGTCGATCAAATCCGCCAAGTCTTCCAGGATCACTTTCAGGGGCAATGGGTGGTCGATGGTCGTATTTATTCCGAAGAAATCCTTTTGCGTGTGGGTCGACAAAAACCCGGGCAGCTGGCGCAAGATAATATTGAAGTCAGTGTGGATTTTTACTCCTCGGAAGAAAATGGCCAAGAATGCATTGATGCTTTGATCGATGCTGCCGCCACTTTGATGACGGACTTTTTGGCTCAAAAAGAACAGGATGCTGAAGAAACTCCTGAATTCCCCTTGTACTGGACAGAAATGGAACAAGGAAAATTTAAAATATACTTCCAATACTCGGGTGAAAATTCAGATCTTGCGGCCCAAGCAGATGCTATTTTAGGACTTTCGGAAGGCCAACTTTTCAATGAACAACCCGAGGGCGAAGACGCTTTAGATCATGCTCAAACGGAAGACTTTGAAAAACTGCAAGCTCGCATCAAAGAAATGCAGGAGCATTCCCACTAATCCCAGGTACATTCCCACGCATCCTGGTCTCTTTGGAAGGCGTCTTTCGATCCCAGAAAGAAGTCCTTCCAAATTTCTGCTGATTTTCTATTGGCGCAAATCTGTAATGGAAGACATTTCCATGGGGTATTTTTGAAAAAACTTTTCCAATTCCTCTTTCAATTCATCCAGGCTTTTTGCCTTCGTAGAAAGCCCCACCAAGGAATGTCCAAAGGGTAACCAGACGTGATTGGTGCGCAGAAAAAATCGAAACTTTCGTAAAATAAGATCCTGATTGCTGAGGTATTTGGATGCTAAATCCAACCACAGCAAAAGCATCTGACCGTAGGCATGCCCCTCTTCTTCGGGAGTCCATGGCAAAATTTCACTTTGTCGACCAGCCGGAGATGGCCAACCCAACTTATGACCCACTTGCCATAATAACCACGGCCGAGCCATCAATGCTCGCCCCACCATGATTCCATCGCAGGATGTTTGCTCTAAACGATCCAACACATCTTGATAGGTTTGAATATCTCCGTTGCCAATCAAAGGGACAGATAAAGCTTTCTTCAAATCTCGCACTTGATTCCAATCCGCACTGCCACGACGTTTTTGTTCTGCGGTTCGAGGATGAAGGCAGAGCCACGAAGCTCCCGCCTGCACCAAGCCTTGAGAAAAGTTTTGCAGAAAATCTGGATCTGACTGATCACCCGCCCGCAATTTGACAGAGACTGGAAGTTTGGTATTGCGAACAGCCATTCCAACGACCTGGGCAGCATAAACGGGGTCCCCCATCAAGGCGACTCCGTAATTGTGACGAAGGGCCTTTTGCACAGGGCAACCCATATTGATATCAATGCCGATGGCTCCCCACTCTTCGAGGACGGCCACGGAATCTGCGATGGCTTCTTCTTCATTTCCCAAAATTTGAGGCACAAGATCTGTTTCTGTCGGGTCTTTGATGGTCTCGGGAGTCTGACCTAACTTTTCATGGGGAAGACGACGGGAATTCAACATTTCCGTTGGCCACAGAGTGCGAGCACCCTGGGGCAAGTAGGACCGAACCACCATGCGAGTGATCACATGAGTGAGTCCCACCATCGGTGCAAGACTGACTGGAAAATTCCAAGGATTTTGAGTTGAATTCATACAGAAGGACTTAGACGATTCAACGGAACTTGAAAAGAAGAATCGTCAAAAGGCAGATGGGATTCCTTGAAAGCTTAGGAATTTTTTTCCGTAACTTCAGTGAAAAGAGAAACTGATTTCAAAACTGGAGCCAAAGACCAAAGGGCACACAAAGCCGAAAATCCCAACATATCTGACATCCACTGACGGCCCAAGAAAGGAAGAGCCATCACATAACACTGCCAAAACCCACGAAGAGTCAGAGGGTACATACTGCCGTCCAAAAAAACGACCAAGTTACTCAAAAAGAAAAAAATCAAACTTCCAGAAATGGCCGCAGAAAAACGACGAAACCAGACAGAGGCACCCGAGCTAGGATTCGAAGAATGTGCCACCCAAAATCCTACAGACGCAGCAACAATCATGGCGCCATAATTCCAAATCATTCCCGAATAAAAACCTAAAAAGAAATCACTGACAAATAAAGACAAGACAGGAACAAGCAAGGCCCAACGACGCTCTGAAAAAAATACGGCGGCAAAAAGAGAAACCGCTCCCAACATCGTGAATTGAAAAGGATGAGGAAAAATACGCGAAGACACCGCCAAAAGCACCAAGCCCGCAACCACCATCATCGATCGCGCCGTCCCTTGGTGGAAAAAATCTTGTTGATTCTGTTTCTGGATCTGGATCTGTTTTTGCTCCAAAGGCTTCACGCTCAACTCCTTGAATGATTCTTTTTTAACATGCAAAGTCAAAATGTGATTGAAATTCTTGTTCTTTTCTGCAATTTAGTCAACCCTGAAACTAATTTCCCAGGAGGCTTTATGGTTCTTCGAGTCCTTATGTCCCTGACCTGCGTTTACGCTCTTGCATCATGCACAAATTCTAATCTGCAGGGCCAGAATGCAACACAAGCCACGGCTCCTGAAGTCTCTTCTACGCCCACCCCTCCGGCTCAGTCGATGAAACCCACTCAACCTATTCCCTCTGTTTTGCCCGAGGACTTTTCGATCCTTTGTCAAAATCGCGGGCAGGTGTCCCTTCTTTCCTCTCGCCAATCTGCCAATGAGGTCGGAAACCCTATCCCGCTTCCAAAATCATTCGGCACTTTGCAATGGATGCGCTGGGTGGATCCGCAAAATCCCCAAGCCGGAGTCGTGATCATCGAAGGGGATAAGAATCCTGCTCACCCACAAAATCTTCATTTGGCGACTTTGACGGAGACTTTGTCCTTGAAGATTTTAAAAACTCGTCCCCTTTTCATCTCTGATATTTCAGACCTTTCCTTCCAATCTGGAAATTTAATTTCCAAAGCTCGCTATTCTTTTTTTCACTGGAACTTCAAAGAGGATCAAGTGTCCGTGATGCCATTTGAAAAAAATGATTTTGAAAGAGTCCTTCTGCTTTCCGACAGCAAAGCACTGGCTCTTTCAAGTCGTGAAAATTTATGGATCTTCTATGATCTTCGAACCAAGACTCAGCACTCTTTAACTTGGACGACATCGGGTCTTATTTCTTTTTATTTATCAGACTCTGGGACTCTTTATTGGATTCAAAAAACTGAAATGACGGAAGAAAATCCCCAGCAAATGGCAGCAAAAAAAGAGCCTGAATACAAATTGGATCTAATGAGCCTTTCATTGATCGATGAAGGCAACTTGGGACGCCCCTCTTTATTGCACTCCCTCCCCTTAAAAAAAGCAAAACTGGCTTCTGAACCTATTTGGTGGACTCAGAAAGAGAACGTCTCTGTTCTTTTTCCATTAGAAAATATTCAAAGTAATTCTTCCAACGAAATTCGTATAGCACTTGGCGTGATTCAAACTTTATCCTGGTCCATGGATATGAAAGTTCGCACGAAATCCATTCCCTATCCTCCATTTATCCAACAGGAGCTTTCTCGGCGCAATCTTTTGGGCCCTCAAGCTTTAGGTCAATTTCATGTTTTAAATTCGATCGAAGATACTCCACAAATTTTTGCGACTTTAGATTTATTAGGAGGCATTCTTCACTGGAATCCTGAAACGAACAGCGCTCGTCGAATTGCATCCTATGAAATTTGCGAAAAGATCGATGCCGCTTCTTTGGCCCTTCTTCAGGGATTACGAAAGAAAACAAGCACGGACGAAACGACTGCAGGTGATCATCTATGAAACTCAATTTAAAAAACATTCTGACTTTTGCCTTTGCTGTTTCTACTCTGTCTTTTTCATCAACAAGCCAGGCTTCACTCAGGCAGAAAGCTCTGCAAGAACTGAATTCCACATCTAAAAAAAGCGTCGTGAAAAAAAAATCAGTGGATCTTGAGGCGCCTGGTTCCGAGATCGTGAATGTGAATCAAGCCAAGGCCACGGATCAAGCTCAAGACAAAACAACGGAAAAGGGGACCTGGTATTTAAAGATTTCGTCCCTTCAAAATCGCGGGTCCTTGCACACAGATAGTTTTGGATCCGTGAATTTATCCTCGCTTCCGACAACAGCATCGGTGGAACTTGATTATCAATGGGCTCCCCTGCGACAGTTTCAATTTCAGGATCGCAACTGGAAGATGGGAATTTCGACAGGATGGCTGTACAATCAACAAAGTACCGATGTGCGATCTCCACAGGGTTCCGTACAGGATTCTTTCACTGTGCACCACAGTATTTTATCATCAACGGCCTTTTTATCGACACGATGGGGACGTAAAGATCTTTGGACTCTTCAGTCCGGTGTCTTAGCAGGTTTTGATTTTTACTATCAAACCAGCACACATCCCGAACTGCAGAAGGCGACCGTTCTAGGATTTTTGGGAGTTCAAGCCAGCGCCCTTTATCAAAGTGCATCTGGCATTAAAATTGGTCCATCTCTGCAACTCAGATCGTTGGCGGGATTGGCTCCCTTTGAAATCGGTATCCAAGGAAGTTTACCATGGTAAAAAAAATTGCAGCTTTCTTTTTTTCGACCTCTTTATGTGTCCCATCCTTGGCGACAAAAATCTCCACGATGGAAAAGAAAGAACCTGCTCCGACATTGTCTCTTTCTCCGCAGTGGGTTGCAGAACGCATCGTTCGTTTATCCGCCACCATGAAAGAGTCACGTCTTCGTCCTTATTTACAAAAGTCAGCCGTCGCATTGGCGGAAAGTTCCTATGACACAAGTTTCAGTTTTGAAAGTGGTTATGAAAAAGATAAGACGCCCAGTGTGTCCAGCACTGCGGATTTAAGCACGGAAAAACTGAAGACCGTCATGACATTAAAAAAACCTTGGACAACTGGAACTTTGCTGCAACTGGATCTTTCTCATACATCGTCTGTCGCTGATCAAAGTCCTTACCTAACAAATCCTCCGGATGCGCGACAAACGGCTGAAAACTTCACTCTGCGTCTGGAGCAATCTTTGTGGAAAAATTCTTTTGGCAAAGTGGATCGGGCTCAGTTGAAGGCCGCGAAAGATCTTTATGCTTCCAGTCTTCTTGCTGGGCAAGATGATTTAGAAAATGTGATTCTTCAAGGTTTACGTCTTTACTGGCAAGCCTATGTGGCGCAAGAAAATTTTCAAGAGGCCCTGCGATCGCGCCAACGTTATGCTCAACTGGTGGAAACCGTGAAAAAGAAAAATGCCAATGGCTATGCAAACCCCGGCGAGCTGAATCAGGTTCAGGCGGAATACCACGTTCGCGAAGCCAATGTTCGCGCAACCAGCTTGAACTATCTTCAATCTTTGGATCAATTAGGTACTTTCATCGAACAAGATTTTTCTCAAATAGATCCTGTCTTTGAAAAAGTGGATCATCTTGCGGAACTGCCTGAATTAAAAAGCTCCACCACGGACTTGCGCACACTTCGCTTTCAGCAACTCCGAGTTCAGTGGTCCGATTCTTTAGTTGAAGCGGCTCGAAGCCGATTGGCTCCAGATTTAGCTCTTGTGGCTTCCTTTGGTAGTTCGGGTTTAGACACTTTGCCATCACAAGCTGTCAGCGAAACTTTGTCTCTGACACAGCCAAAATATTATTTGGGTTTAAAATTTGCTTACAACTTTGGATCTGACATTCAAAAAGAAGATCTAGAAAATAAACTTCTGCAACGGGAATTGGAAAAAACGATTTTGCATCGACGAGAAAAAGAAGTGGAAGACCAACGTCTTTTTGCGGAAGAAAAAATCAAAAGTACCCGTGGCATTGCGGAACATCAAGCAGAACAAGTGAAGTTTCGTGAACAAGCCGTGCAAGAAATCCAACGCAGCTACCAACAAGGTCGTGTCGACATAAGTCAGCTGATCGATGCCCTGAATCGTTTTTTTGCAGCTGAAATTCAATACACGCAAGCCGTTGGGGATTACCAAATGTCCCTGAATGAATGGGCTGCCTTTCAAGATCAACTGATTACTCCTAGCGACTCTTTACCCGGAGGTTCCTATGAAAACTGATATGAACAAATTCTACCCTCTATTTGTCGGCGCCTCTGTTCGCGTCTTCGTCACTTTCACTGCGGCGGTCACACTTTCTTCTTGCAGCCTTCCCCAAAGCTCATCCACGGCCAGCCTGAAGGAAACTCAAGACCGGCAAAAACTGATCAGCACCTATTCACAGTTTCGTGGAACTTACCGAGGCACCATGCAAACAGCGGATCAAGGCTCTGTCGAAGTGGAGGTCCGTTTGGATACGCGGGAAGCTGCCAATGGATACAATTCCGATGGACAACCTCGCTATATTCCCACATTGACAGCCCTGTATCGTCGCCTGGATATCATCGAACCCGATCAAATTCTTGAAGGTCGTTTGATGGATGACAGTCAGATGATCTTCACCAATGGAAAAAAGGATCGAGATTATTTTGAACTGAATTTACGCGCCCAGGGCCCTGTCTTGGTGGGAAGTGCAAAACCTGCCGTGGGACTGATGGGAGGCCTTCGCTTGCAACAAATCAGCACCGAAGTTCAAAGTCTTTCCATGGGAGTCGATACAGAATACCAACAGCGCCTGCAAAACTTCTACCTACAATTGGCAGGCATCTATGAAGGGACCCTGAAAACAAACAGTGGGATCGTGAAAGCCTTTCAAATTCAGTTGAAGTACAATTCCTTCGGCAGCACTCAAAACCCTGAACTGGAAGGTCGCTTGCGCTTTTTGTTGGATCAAGATGGCATCGCTGAAAAATCCTTCAAGGTTCTGGTGAAACCTCAATTTAAACCCACCCAGATTGAATTTCAGTCCAATGGGGATATTGGAAATGTCACCGATGCCAAGTACTTGAACTTTCGTGGGGTGATCGAAAAGGGAGCTCTGAGCGGTTACTTTGAAACCAAGCTGGAAGCCGGCACCCTTTCTGCCAATCTCAAGCGCTGATAGTTTTTTCAAGCCCTGAAAAAGCCCTTGAAACAGCCCTGAAAATGGAGTTATATGCGACACATTAATTTCTTTTTCAGGAGCTTTATTCATGAAAAACTTCATGGTCCTCTTCGCCCTTCTTGGACTTCTTCCCTGTTTGCCCAGCTTTGCTTATCTTCCCATGGATGAAAAATGGTTTATGGCTCGAGGCGAAGTTCGCTTGGGAAATATTCTGCAAGAACAGGGCATCATGATGCAAACACTCTTACCTGCACTGCAGAGCTGCCGCTCGTTGGGAGAAGATACAGGGGAACCCCCTATCCCAGCTGC
Organism: uncultured Pseudobdellovibrionaceae bacterium; assembly: GCA_964522115.1. Taxonomy (GTDB): domain Bacteria; phylum Bdellovibrionota; class Bdellovibrionia; order Bdellovibrionales; family Bdellovibrionaceae; genus CAZFSX01. The sequence goes on from CAZFSX010000127.1 coordinate 7,660, forward strand.
CATCCCCAAGGACTTGGTAGCGATCTTAGATCCGAAGCAAGAAATTCCACCAAAAAAACTCTATTCAGCCTGTATCTTTCACGAACCCATCTGG
>CAZFSX010000128.1:0-7739 GCA_964522115.1 uncultured Pseudobdellovibrionaceae bacterium
ACCTAAAAAAGATCCAAAATCTTTTGAAAATAGCACCCTCTATGAACGGCTATTTGATTTTCAACCCTTGGTCATAGCGCTAGCATTAATATCGATAGGAACTCTTCTTTTCTTTTCTAGATTCATCATTTCGACTGCTGATGCTCGTTTGAGTAAAAACATAGCAACTGAGATTTCCGGATCAACTTCGAACTCATTGAAAATGAATGAAACAATTCCGGCAAATGGGCTTGCGCAGCCATCACTGAAGCCTGAGCTTAAAGAGGAAGAAGGAATAAATGAAGATTTGTCTTTCGCTCTTCAAGAAATTGATCGACTTATGTCAAAAATCACATTTTTGATTCTAGACTTATCAATTCAGTTTTCAAATTTATTATCAATTTGGTTGGATGCTGGACCTGAAGGTCATCAAAAAATTGCTCTGGCTTTTGACAGCGTGATTAGCAAGAAAGAACTTTTTGAAAAACAAGGTATGACTGTTCAAAAATTTTCATTGCAAGATTTGTCTGCGGACTTATCGGAAAAGGTTCATGAGAGCTTTCTAAAAGTTCAACAAATGAAACCAAAAGAAAAATTGCAGATGTTAGATTCGACCTATTGGGATATCATTTCTTTCAAAACATTTGGCCCAAGAGTCTTACGACGCCCATTTGATCATCTCAAGATACTGGATGATGAGCAAATAGGGAAAGTTTTATTGAATCAAAAAAGAGATGTTCAAGCTTTAGCTTTACTGTATTTAGAAAATAATCAAAAAAAGAATTTTATGTCTAAAATGAACGAGGATGAAAAGGTTCATTTGATTGCATCAATGATTGGATCTGCGACAATGTCAAAATCAGATCTTGTTGATATCGATAGTGCGGTTAAAATTGCGGTGGAGAAGTCAGCAGTTGATGATTCAGGAAAAATAGATCTTATGCCAAGATCTATTTCTCTTCTTGAAAACTTGTCTGCTATTGAAGAATTAAGAATTTTAAAAAGAATTGTTCCAGTATTACCGCAACAGGGGGCTTCTCTAAAGAAAAAATATTTTTCTTTAGCTTTTATGGGAGAGTGGAGTGAGTTTGGTTTTGAAAAAATTTCTAGTGTAATAACAGCAGATGAAGTTGTTGCTCTCTTAAAGATTTTTCCGGAAGTTAAATCAGCGCTGTTTTCATTCATTGCACCAAGAATGAGAACGATGGTGGAGGATGATCTTGGATCACTGACAAATATGACAAACGATCAGCTGAACGACAAGCTGGAATCCGTTCGAATAAAAATGAAACGATACATTGAGCAAAATAAAATCAACTTGTCTGAATTTTATTCAGATTCCTCGTCGATGGAGGTTGCAGATGCTGCGTAAACTATCGTTGGTTTTTCTTTTTTTATCAGTGAATTCTTATGCGGATGAGTTAGCTCGAATCTATTTTGGTGGCGGGATTGGTTCAGCCTCTGCAAGCAATGAAATTCAAAGAAGTGAAGGCCCCTATGGAATGCTTGCTGGAATTGATTATGTTTTCACAACAAAAGTAAGCTTAGGGGTCGAACATCTTCGTAGTGTCTCATTATCACCAGCAGCCTCTTCAATTTCTTATTCTGGATTAACAGCAACTTTTTATTATCCGGGTAATAGTCCAACAACTGTGTATAAAGCTGATGAGTTGCGTTCAGGAATGATGATGACTCGTGATATTTCAACCTATCTTGGGGCATCGATAGGATTTGCACAAGCAAGCATGCTCCCTGATGTGACAGGAAAATCAGCGAACGTTGCAGGAATTTACGGAGCATTTCGTGGTGGTTTTGATTTTACGTGGATAGGACGTTTGGGGATTCGAAATCAAATTGAAATTACTCAAACTTTATTGGGTTCAGGAAAATCGACAGGTTTTTATTACTTAATTTGTTTAAGTTACATTTTGTGAGGTAGCAGTATGAATATATCATCGGCTGTTGGGATTGTGATCGCAGTTGTCGTCTTAGCATTAGGTGTTTTGACGTCTGCCAGAGATAATAAGATTTTCCTGGACACACATGCAATTTTGCTTGTGATAGGTGGGACTTTAGCAGCCACTTTAGTAAGTTTTTCAGGTAAGAATATTATTCAAATGGTAAGGTTATTTTTTTCTCGAATTCTAGGGAATCAGCTAGATAAATTTGAATCTGTCATTGTGGAAGTTGTCGATTTAGCCAAAGGCTACAGAGAAAATCCAAATTATTTGCAGGAAAAATCAAAGACAATTAAATCCCCATTTCTTAAAGAAGCAATACAATTAATGGTCGAAGGCGGTATTGATCCTAAGGAAATAGATCAAATTCTGCAAAAACGTGCCTACACTCATTATCAACGTTACGAGCAAGATGCTGAGATGTTTAAGATCATGGCTAAATTTCCACCAGCTTTTGGTCTTTTAGGTGCTGTTTTGGGTATGATTGCTTTGATGCAGAATCTTGGAAGTGCGGATGCGATCAAAACAGTTGGTCCATCGATGGCGGTGGCACTTGTTGCTACCTTCTATGGGATAGCAATCGCCAATTTTATTTTTATTCCTCTGGGTGAAAATCTGGCAAAGTATAATAAACAAGATCTTGTTGTTCGTCAGATGGTAATTGATGGAATTAAAATGATTCGAGCAAAGAAGCATCCATTGATTGTTCAAGAAAACCTGAAAAGCTATTTATTGCCAGAAGAACGATCTAAGCTGAAAAAAGTAGGATAAAAAATTATGGGAGCTCCTTCATTTCAACCATTTCAAGATCCTGATGATGACAATCAGGAATCTTCTCCAATGATGATTCCACCTGCGTCTTCTCATATTGATAGTGAAGGTGTTTGGTTGATTTCGTATTCAGATATGATGACCCTTCTGATGGGGTTCTTTGCATTGCTTCTCAGTTTCAGCAAGTTTGATGCAGAAAGTTTCGAAAAAGTTCGCCAGGAAACAACAAAGGTTTTTGGGGGTCAGTTTCAAAAGCCTTTTGAGGATCTTTCCCAGGCATTGCAAAAAGTTATAGAACAAAGAGGTTTGGCTCAGCAGGTTCAGATTGAATCAAATCCAAAAGGTGTCACCATTACTTTTCGCGGTGCTTTTTTCTTCGATTCAGGATCCATCGATTTACGTCATGAAGCTCAGTCCGTCATGGATCAATTGATTCCAGTGATTCGAGAGCAAGCGGAGGGATTTTATATTTTAATCGAGGGGCATACAGATAATGTTCCAATGATGGCTCCAGGAATTGCATCGAATTGGGAGCTTTCCGGTTTAAGAGCAGGGACTGTTCTTCATTTATTTGAGAAAGCGGGTTTTTCAACGGACCATCTCATGATGGTGGGATGGGGGCAAACTCACCCTATTGCTCCCAACCAAGACACCCAGGGAAAAGAAATGCCCGAGAATCAAGCCAAGAATCGCCGAGTTGTTATTAAAATAATGCGAGAGAAATGGGATTTCTAAAAATAAGACAGAAATATTTGTCTCGTATTAGGAAAAAGAACTCTTAGGCTTTAGAAGTTCGCTTGTCATTCCGACATGTCGTTATATGAATTTTCTTTTTATGCACCGATTATTTAGGTGCCTCATATTTTTCTTCTCTCTCTTTTTTTTAAGTTCGTGCTTAGTTAGCGAACGTGCGGGTACTTTACCATCAAGTGATTCTTGGTTTGATGGGGCTATTTCTGCAAAAAACAGAGGAAGTGCTATTGAAATTTCTTGGAATCCAGCATCGTCTTATTCCCAAAATATTTCAAAATTTAAAGTCTATCTTGTTGTGGGAGAAGGACAATATCGACTTGTTGGAACAGTAAGTTCTCAAAAAAATAGTTACGTTCATTCTGGTTTAACTGCTGGAGCTTTGTATTCCTATTTAGTGCGAGCCGTTGATGATGCAGGAAATGAAGATGTTAACGCTAAGATTGTAACAAATGTAGCTTATCAGGGTATCACTGATGTTGAAGTCACTGGCAAAACGACGGCGACTGTTTATTTACCAGGTGGTGGTGGATCTTTTGATGAAGTTAGAATTTATGCTGAACCAATGACAGGCGAGGGGCGAAAATTAGTTGGATCTACTAACGGAAACGCATCTAGTCTTGCAATCACGGGTCTTCGATCCGGAGCAACTTATAAGTTTTACGCGAATGTTTTCTCGTCGGCCTTTCAGGGGGAAGATGGAAATTTGATTTATATTACACGTCGTACGGATAGTGAAGGATTTGATGGGAACAATTATAAATATAGGGGATTTGCTCTTGTTGCAGGTTATGGTTCTGCACCTGGCGCGGCGACAGACCCGGCCGATCCATTACGAATTCCAAAGACAAGATTGATTCGTTTAACATGGCTTCCGTTTGCAGGAGCTTCTGCAACAACTAAATACCGTGTTGTTCGAACCCTTGCTGGTGGTGACTTAAACATGGCGACAACAGCACTGTGTTCTTCCTCAAGTACAGTGAGTTGCAAAGTATGCGAAGTCACTGGGTCCGGCCTGCAAACATGCACAGATTCAAATGTTGCAGCTCCTCCTGTTACTTATGAGTACTCTGTCAGTCTTGTGATTTCTCGTGGAGATGATTCATGGGTCGAGGAATTACCTTTAAGTGAAGCGGCGGGATCCGCATCGGATTATTCGATGCGAGTCAAAGCTCAAGTTCCTCCAGATAATATGGTTTTGGTTCAAAGAGATTCTGTGAATTATGAAACTTGCCAGTTTATGGTTCGATCCAGTGATCCATTAAAAAAACAAAGATGTACCTATTCTGGTCTTGGCGCGCGACCGACGAATACAGGACCAGGTAAGCCATCTCTGAATTTAGAGTCTGGATATTATGATTTTGGATACAATCTGTTTGTTGATCGCTGGGAGACGGGTTGTAATTGGACTTCGGCGAATTCAGGTGGAATGTGTGGTGCTGGAGGAACTTCAGGTGATTGTATGGGATTTTCTACCGGCTCAACTTTTATGGATCCAAGCGCAAGTTTAGGTGTTGATGGAAATGTTTTCTATCAGGTGGGACAGTTTGAAATTCCTAGTAATGGGATCCGTACAACGTCAAGGTGTTATTTAAAAGTTGCAGGGTCTTGGGTTAGTGCTTCAAATTTGCTTACGGGTTCATATTCAAATGCGCAACGGGCTTCTGTATTGACTGTGGATCCCTCCGCCAATGGAGGTTATAGACCTCCTCTTGGTGATATTCACCAGGTTTCTGCGGTTGCAGCCTGCACAGCGCAGACAACTCCTTATGGAAACAAGCGATTGATTCGTCGTCGTGAGCAAATTGCTTCCAATGCTATGCCGACAATACAAGGAGAGCCAAATTGGATGACGCCTCTTCAGGCATCTCGGATATCTGCCGACAGTGATGGCCATGCTTCAGGGAACTATCAGTGTGCATCTGACAACCTCAAGTATGGCCTAACAGTGGGCGATCCAAATCGCATCGATGCGATTTCAGGGACCAGTGCTTCAAATATTTTGACTGTTCTTCGAAACACTTCCATGGATAAACAAGCGAATGTTTATACTTTTGGAGGAGCTCGTTATGGTATGAGCGTTCCTTTTCTTGGTTCTTTGATTACAAGCAAATGCGTATCAAGATACGGCGTGCAGGATTCTTTTGGCAGTTTTGATGAAACGAGTGTCGATCAAATAGGTCCAAGTGCAAACGTTGCCGCGAATACAACCGTTGGTGCTTCGGTGTCCAGTTATGATGATGGCGCCACTGATTTTGCAGGTTTTGTTTTTAATGGTACACAAGGTTTGCGAAGTCTTGAGCCAACTCCTGGTGCAAATTCATCGGTCTATTATTCAAATGGATCATGTTACTATGATGGAACATCGACGGCATGCTTGGCTCAGAATTACTTTTCTGTACCCTTAGGTCTTCCTTTAGCAAATAGTGATGATGGTGGAAATGAAATTAGTATGGGAGATTTAAACACCAGACTTGGATACGGCCTTCTTCGTAATCGTTTTGTTTTCCATATTCGAAATTATTTGCTTGGAATAGCTTCAGGAGGTCGTTTTGATACGACAACGGGTGCTACTCGTTTTTCATTTGAAACACGCAGTTACAATGTTCTTGCTTTTTATTCAACACCCCGATGTGTTCAATCTCCGGAATAGAGGTGTTTGATGAAACAGATAAAGTTATTTGTGTATTTGATGTTCATGACAGGCGCTCTTACAGCATGCTTAGAGAATGATGGCAAAACACCATCGACGACATCGGCAATTTTGTCATCGACTGCCTTTGATGGAGCAACAAAAGCTGTGAATCGATCGGGATCTATCGAGGTCTCTTGGGCACAAGCCTCGGTCTCTGTTGCTGGATATCGTATTTATCGTATGCAAGCGGATGGTTCAATGAAAGCTATTCAGACGACTCCGTCAACGGCATCAAGTATCATTGATGGGCAAACCACAGCTGGTGAAATTTACTCATATATTGTTAAAGCCTTTGATACTTCAGGTGTTGAAGATAGCAATAAGAAAATTGTTTCAGCCTTAAGTTACCCAGGGATTTTGGATGCTCAGGTTTTAAGTAAAGATTCTGTTTCAGTATCTTTACCAGGAGTCTTGGGTTCGATCGATGAGGTACGAATTTACGCTGAACCCGTTCGTGGCGGGCAAAAGGTTCAAGTTGCAACTGTTCAGCCGGGAGTATCCTCTTACACCGTGACGGGGTTAAATTCAGGTATGACCTATAGTTTTAGCGCCCAATCCTATAGTGATTTTTTGGGTGGTGAGGATATGAATGAAACTGTCAAGAAAGTTCAGACTCAAAGCGAAAGTTTCACGATCTCGAATTTTCGATATCGTGGCGTTTTGAAAGTTCAAGCATTTGGAGAGGCTCCTCACGCGCCGACAGATCCTGCTGATCCAAGTCGAATTCCTAAAACACGTCGAGTCTCGATCACATGGTTACCCTTCTTAAACGCGACAAGTATTACGAAATATAAGCTTGTTCGCACATTAGAAGGAAATGTGTTAGATATGACCAGCACGGCAGCTTGCACAGATACACTTTCAACCAGTTGTGAAGTTTGTACAGTTTCAGGATCGCAGGCTCAAACGTGTGTTGATATATCTGTCGCAGGATCGCCATCCCGATATGAATATGCAGTGGCACTTGTTCTTGGATCTGGATCAAATTCTTGGGTTGAAGAATTGCCAGAGGAAAGTTCCATCGCTGGATATGGTTCTCGTGGATATAGAATGACTGTTCCTATACCTCCTGCAAATATGGTCTTAGTTCAAAGGGACTCTGTGAATTATGAAACTTGTTCCGCTATGCTGAAAACAAATATGGATCCTTTGAATCATCAGCGTTGCAGTTTCAATGCGATGGGAGCTCGTGCCATGAATTCAGGTCCTGGAAAACCAGCGTTGAATTTAGACGCTGGGTATTTTGACTTTGGTTACAATCTTTTTGTCGATCGTTGGGAATTGGGATGTCGCTTTACAACCCAGGCGAACGGTGGAAAATGTGGAGTTGGCGGTGTCAGCGGAGATTGTGTTGGAAATGGATACCCATCATCATCCATCGGCGTGGATGGAAATGTTTACTGGAATATGGGAGACAATGGAACATCTCCTTGGACGACGTGTTTGGTTCGGAAGAATAGTACTTGGTATTCGATAGGGAGTCAGATTTTATCTGTTGCTGAAATTGCACGAGGAGTAAGTTCAGATCCGCGGCCCGACAATTATCCCTTAGGAAATCCTGGATTTATTCGAGATACTGCAGGTAT
>CAZFSX010000129.1:0-7675 GCA_964522115.1 uncultured Pseudobdellovibrionaceae bacterium
TAAAAAATCGGGATCCCATGAAGCTTGAAAAAAAGATTCCATTGCTGTCAATACCGGCTGAAGAATAGATTCGATTGTTTCGTTCTTTTTACTGAAAGAAGAAATCAACTTATTTAAAGTACGAATATAGATTTGTTGAGCACTTTCCCAAGCGTTGAACGCATCTTGATCATGTTTCATCAAAAATAATAATTTTTCAAAACTGGATTCGGATTTTAAAGTAATAGGTGCTGAAAATTCTCTGTTGATGGAAAGGACGGGTTCGGCTTCGATATTTTGGAAATGAAAGATTTCTTCCTTTTCTTTCAAGTGAAGCAGGTATTTGCCTTCCGTATTTTTTTTGACCTTATCACAGGTGAAATTCATTTCTTTGCCTTCGGGGTTAATGAATGCAAAAACAAGCGGAATATGAAAAGGCTTTTTGTCAGGCTGCCCTTGGGAGGGTGGGCAGGATTGCTTCAAAGTTAAAGTGAAGGTCTTTTTCGTTGGATCATAACTTTCAAAGACTTCCACCATAGGTGTTCCCGCCTGTGAATACCAAAGCTTAAATTGTGAAAGATCAAGTTGATTAGGTTCGGCAATAGCTTGTGCGAAATCATCGATGGTAACGGCCTGCCCATCGTACAATTTAAAATAAAGATCCATTCCTTTACGAAAGCCAGGACGTCCTGTCATCGTTTGCAGCATGCGAATGACTTCAGCCCCCTTTTCATAAATTGTCGCTGTATAAAAATTATCTACACTTAGACAGCTATCAGGTCGAATTGGATGAGCATTCGGTCCAGCATCTTCAGAAAACTGTGCCATGCGAAGGCCATTCACATTCTCAATTCGAATCATGGCTCGAGAGCTCATGTCTGAAGAAAACTCTTGATCTCGAAAAACAGTCAATCCCTCTTTCAGACTTAAATTGAACCAGTTTTTCAAAGTGACGCGATTGCCAGTCCAATTGTGAAAATATTCATGGGCCACGACAGATTCAATACGAAAAAAGTCATCATCTGTGGCACTTTGGCTGTCAGCAAGCACAAGGCGTGAATTAAAAATATTTAAACCTTTGTTTTCCATGGCTCCCATATTGAAGTCATCCGTAGAAACAATCATGTAATCATTCAGATCATATTCCAAGCCAAATTGTTCTTCATCCCACTTCATGGATTTTTTTAATGACTCCATGGCATGCCAGCAGCGGCTTTGTTTTCCGTGGGGTGCATAAACCTCCAGATTGATTTTACGGCCCGTCATTGTTTGGAATTCGTCGCGAATAACGCCAAGGTCGCCTGCGACCAAAGCAAAAAGATATGCCGGTTTCTTGAAAGGGTCTTCCCAGATAGCTTCATGTCGTCCATGATCCAAATCTTTTGTCGTCAATCGATTCCCATTGGATAACAAGATTGGGAATTCTTTTTTATCTGCGTGAATCGTGACATGGAACTGACTCATGATATCAGGTCGATCCATAAAGTAAGTGATGCGACGAAACCCTTGGGCTTCGCATTGAGTGCAATAAAGTGGTCCGCTTCGGTAAAGACCTTCAAGTGCTGTGTTTTTTTCTGGGCAGATGGAGTTTTCAATGTAAAGATCAAAAACTCCAGTCGGAGGGGAGTGCAAGGTTAATCCTTGATCGGACAGGCTGTAGTCAGAAGGATCAAGTTTATTTCCATTGCACTGAATTTGAATCAGTTGAAGATCCTTTCCGTCCAAGAACAAAGCAGAATCGTTCGAGTTGTTTTGTATTTTCATTTGGCACAGGACGAAAGTCTGCTCTTTTTGGATGTCGAACTTTAAGCGAACTGACAGAATTTGGAACTCAGGAGCTTTGTAATCTTTCAGGTAGTAGCGTTGGGAATGAGATTCAGGTTGAGTTGACATAAATACCTCCATCAAAAAAGGTCTATGTGACTTGACATCAACATGCAATCAGGATGGCATAGAGTCATGTCGATGGTTTTATCAAGTCTTATTATCAATACCTCTGATTTAAAAAAAATGGTCGAATTTTATCGAACTCTAGGTATCCCGTTGGAAGTGAAGAGTGTCAGTATTGGTACCGAAGTGTATCGAGGACGTCTTGGGGATTTGGAGTTCGCCCTGTATGGTGTTGCAGAATTAAATCATCGTATTCAACCTGCATTTCAATTGTGTTTTCAAGTTGAAAAATTAGAAGAGGTGATCCATCGCATACAGCAGTTGCATTATTCGATGGTCCTTTTAGATCCCACGGAAATGCCCGATGGGCGACGGGCCATTGTTCTTGATCCTGATGGCCATTCGATCGAGCTTTTCGAGATCAAAAAATAAGAATTTTCTCGAAATGAAACAAGTCTAAAGGCCTGTCTTGACAAAAGTCATTAAGTTTTTCCAGGACTTTCCGATGTAGAAGGTATGAGAAAAACGTCTGGGTTTGCAGTTTACATTTTAGTCCTCGCATTAGGCTGGTTTGCCTTTTATGAAAAGGTTCAAGATCATTTCAGTGACCGTCATGATATTTTAGCAAGCTATCGTAGGACGAAAGAATCTTTACAAGAAAGAGATCTAGAAGTCGCAATGCTTCGAGATCAGTTTCAGGACTATCAGCAAGAAGTTGCAGCGCAATTGCCTGCTCGATCCCTCTTAAGTAGAAATCCCATGCAGTTGCCTTTATCAGACACCCTGCGAGTTCCGGCCTCTGTGACCGATTCATCGCAAAGCTTATTTGATCGAGCGCGAAGACTGTTTCGAGATAAAAAATATACAGAAGCTATTTCTGCCTTTGATGAATTGATTGTGAAGTTTCCTGCCTCTTCGAAAATGGTGGAGTCTAGGTTCTTAAGAGCTGAATCATTGTACCTGATGCAGAAAGATTCGGAGTTTGTTGAATCAGTTCAAGAAGTAGTAGGTCTTTATCCAGAAAATGAATTGACAGGTTTTTTGCTTCTACGTCTGGCGGAGCTTCATTTGAAGTATCAACGAAAAGATGATGCAAAAGAAGTTTATGAAGTTATTCAATCTCAATTTCAAAATCCTCAACTGACCCAAAAAGCGGCTCAATTAAAAACCCAGTTGGATGGACTTGAATGATTTGTTTTTTTCGCGTTTATTTATTTTTAGTGATTTCGACATGGACTCTGCTGGGGCAAGCGAATTCATCAGATCCCCATCCCACGTCGGCTTCGATCCAGCAAAATCCTGCTGTTGTATCGACCCGTTGGGCTTACGCATTTCAAAGGCCTCATGCCTGTTTGGTGAAAAATGTATTTCCCTGTTTTGTGGATGCAAGAAATCATTCGGAGTTTTTGCCATTAAAAAAAATGGAAGTATTTTTAGCTTCAAAAACTCGAGTGGAGTTGATTTCATCAACACGCATTCGCTTGCTGCAGGGGAAACTTCTAGTCGCAAAAAAGAAAGATATCGATCAAGAAGTGATTTTGGAAAGTAGTTCTGGATCTTGGAAAATTCAAGGTGAAGCCCTGTTGGTAAAAAGTGAAGATGTCAAAACGCGTTGTATGGCATTGCAGGGAGACATTCATTTTCAAGGAAAATCATCGAAAGAATTTTTTTTGCTGAGTCAAGGTTTTGAAAATTGGTATCAAGGCACATCCGCAGATGGGCGGCCTTGGATGGGTGTCATGCAGCCACTTCAGGTGACGAAATTATTTCCTTTTTTGCCTACATCTTTCTTAAGTCATCCCAACAAAGTGCAGCGATTGTCGATGTGGAAAATAAATATTTTAGAGGCCAATGTTCAGGCTTCGGATTTTTATAAAGATCAGGTTGAGCGAAAAATAGCTAGTATGGAAGATGAGCAGCTTCAGCAGCAACGTCTTTTTCAAAAGAGGCAACAAGAAAAAAGCCGAATTTTAAAAATTTATCGGTCGAAGCAGGATCCAGATTTTTCCTCTGATCTTAAAGATTTGTCTGCTGAGTGAGATTTCTTAGAGATCTACTTCATCTCCATGATCTCTGTCTTACGAGGCCACCAAACTTCACCGTGACCCTTCAGAAAACTCATCGACCAAACTTTTGTTTCTTGCCGGTGAATTTGAACTTGGGATCTTAAATACAAGTTATATTTTAAATGATCCTTCGCAATGATTCCTTTATTCGATTGAGTTTTCATTTTGGTAATTTGATCTAAGGGAATCCAATTACCAGAAAGGGTCTTCATTTGATCGCCTTGGCGATACTGAACAGGAACCCATTGTTGATTGTGCCAAACTTCTGTTGCAAAATCATGACGAAGGACACAGTGACCTAAATCGACATAACCTATTTTTCCGGCATGTGATATTTTCACCCATTCCTTTTCAAATTTGATGGGGGTAAGTCTTGATCCTGGAGCAATACGAATCATGGCTTCAGATAGAGACTCGGGTGATTTTTTCAGAAAGGTATCTATCAAAGGAATAACAAAACCAATATCCATTTCTTCATCCGCCAATTGATCTAATGGCACCCAGCCTCGTATCTGAGGGGACCATTGAATGTAGGCCCATTCTTGTTGCACAGCAAGGATGCTCACAAGATCATTCCTTTGAAGTTGACGCAAAGGAGGGGAGTCCTGTCGAGGCTGAGAAAAAAGAGAGATGTTTTTTTTGGGGTAGGCTCGTGAAGACAGCTGAATGGATCGCAGTAAGGTATCAAAAGGGACCCACAAATATTTATTCTGCGATTGAATCATATATTGAGTTGTTCCCTCAAAGCGTAAAAGATTTTTTTGAAGCTGATTCAAAGGGCTTTGTCCCGAAGGAAAGGAGCTTGTTGGAGAGCGGAAAAAATAGAGTGGACGTTCGGCAAGCGAGGAAGAAGATGCTGGGATCGAGATGAATAGGAAAAAGACAGGGACGTAGATTTTTAATTTGGAAGATAGAAGCGATAGAGAGGGCTCTTTCTTCGAGCTAAAAAAAGTGGCATTTTGTATTGTCCATTTTCTCATGCTTCTATTTTCGCAACGTAACGCTTTCGCTCACAAGGCCAGATTTGACCTGCCCAAAGGTTCGGGCTATCTTTTTTTATCACCGAAAAAGGAAGGTAGTATGTCAACAATCCATGTGCATCAAATAGGGGTCGTCGGAGCTGGACAAATGGGGAATGGAATTGCACAAGTTGCAAGTCAATTTGGATTTGAAGTGATGATGGTCGATGTTCAACAGGCAAGCTTGGAAAAAGGTCTTCAGACTATTCGATCGTCCTGTGATCGCATGATAAAAAAACAAAGTATGACCGAAGATCAAAAAGTCGCTTTGTTATCAAGAATTCACACCAGCGTGAATTTGCAGGATTTAAAAAATGCCGACGTGATTATCGAGGCCGCAACAGAAAATGTCGAATTGAAGTTAAATATTTTTAAATCTTTAGATCAAATAGCAAAACCTCAGGCTCTTTTAGTTTCAAACACATCTTCCATTTCGATCACAAAAATTGCTTCTGTCACAAAGCGTCCTATGCAAGTTGCCGGAATGCATTTTATGAACCCTGTTCCATTGATGAAATTGGTAGAGGGGATTCGTGGACTGCAGACCAGTGATGCTTGTTTTGCAACGATCAAAGCTTTGGCTGAAAAGATGGATAAAACTTTTGTCGAGAGTGTGAAAGATATGCCAGGATTTATTGTGAATCGCATCTTAATGCCGATGATCAATGAAGCTGTTTATACACTTCATGAAGGCATCGCCAGTGTGGAATCGATTGATCAAGCAATGAAGTTGGGAACAAATCAACCGATGGGGCCACTGACTTTGGCTGACTTTATTGGATTAGATACATGCCTTGCCATCATGAATGTTTTGCATGAGGGATTAGGAGATTCAAAATATCGCCCATGTCCTCTTTTGGTAAAATATGTGGAAGCTGGATGGTTGGGGAAGAAGTCAGGTCGTGGATTTTATAACTACGAAAAGGGAGCTTCTTAATGCAACATGAGTGGAATAAAAAGTGGACCACCGTGACCTTGGAAAAAAGAGGTCGTATAGCTTGGTTAACTTTGAATCGCCCCGAAGCATTGAATGCTTTAAACCAACAGTCCTTGTCTGATTTGGATCAAGCTTTGACTCATTTGGAAGTGACATCATTGCAAGAAGTCAGTGTTCTTGTTCTTACGGGGGCTGGCGAAAAAGCTTTTGTTGCGGGTGCAGATATAAAAGAAATGTCCAGTTTTAAAAAACACGAAGCTTTTCAGTTTGCGCGTCGAGGTCAGTTGCTTTTTCAGCGTTTTGAAAAGTTGGGTCAAGCTGTCATTGGCTGTGTCAATGGTTTTGCTTTGGGCGGAGGTTTGGAATTAGCTTTGTCCTGTGATTTTATCTATGCTAGCGACAAAGCGAAATTTGGTTTGCCTGAAGTTGGCCTTGGCTTGCTTCCAGGGTTTGGTGGAACTTTACGTTTATCTCGAGTCGTAGGATTAAATCATGCCCGAGAAATGGTCTTGAGCGGAGAAATGATTTCAGCTGATCGAGCCTTGCAAATCGGTCTTGTGAATCAGATTTATTCTGCAGATCAGTTGTTGATTCAGACTCAAGCTTTAGCAGAAAAAATGGCAGCAAAAGGACCTGTGGCGATCCAAAAAGCAAAACAATCTGTTTTAGAATGTTTCGATCGCACTGTGGATGCTGGTTTGGATTTTGAAGCCAATCAATTTGCTCATTTATTTGAAACTGAAGATATGAAAGAAGGCACAAAGGCCTTCATGGAAAAAAGAAAGCCCCAATTTCAAGGAAGGTAATCAATGAAGTTGAAAAACCCTGTTCGGATTGTGACTGCGGCAAGTTTGTTTGATGGACATGATGCCAGCATTAATATGATGCGAAGATTGTTGCAGGAACAGGGGGCTGAGGTGATTCACCTTGGTCACAACCGAAGTGTCCAAGATGTTGTTTTGGCAGCGCTACAAGAAGGTGTGCAAGGTGTTTGTATCAGTTCCTATCAAGGTGGGCATATGGAATACTTTCGCTACCTTCGTCAATTGTTGGATGAGTCTGGCGCAAAGGATGTAAAAATATTTGGTGGCGGCGGAGGGGTCATCCTTCACGAAGAAAAGGAACAATTGCAGAAAGAAAATGTGGCAACTATTTTTCATCCAGATGATGGTCGGCGCTTAGGTCTTGAAGGCATGATTCGATGGATTATGGAAGCCTGTGATTTTCCAATTCAAAGAGTTTCTTCAGAACGCAAAAAAGATCTTCCTTTGGATTCTGGAATTCCATCTGTCCAGCTTGGTCGATGTTTGACAATGATTGAAAATGGAGAAAAATTTTCCGATGTACCATCGGAGTTAAATTCATTTCGTCGTGTTGAAGGGAAAGTGCCTCTTGTGATTGGCATGACAGGAACTGGTGGGGCTGGAAAATCTTCATTGATTGATGAGTTGTCACAGAGATTTTTAAATTTTTTCCCGGATTTGAAGATGGCTGTGGTCTGTGTCGATCCCAGCAAACGCAAGACGGGTGGTAGTTTATTGGGCGACCGTATTCGCATGAATTCATTGTCCAGGCCTGGAATATTTATGCGATCTGTGGCCTCACGAGGTTCTGGGAAAGAAATTGCAGAAAGTTTGCCCGGGATATTAGATTTTGTCAAAAAGTTGAACTTTGATGTGATTATTGCCGAAACCAGTGGGATTGGACAGGGAAATACAGCCATCACAGAAGTTAGCGATGTTTCGATGTATGTGATGACGTCAGATTTTGGAGCTCAAAGTCAG
>CAZFSX010000130.1:0-1693 GCA_964522115.1 uncultured Pseudobdellovibrionaceae bacterium
ACAGAAAAAAGACATAGTTCATCACCCCCCCCCTCAGTGAATGAAGAAACATAAGAAGATGTATTAACTGTCTGTGGTGGATTTATGCAAGAAAGCATCTTCTGTACCTAATGAATTAATATTGAATTAAGGTTTGGAACTGCTATAAATGGGAATCAAGAAGTAATGTATGTAGAGTTTACATTTTGATAGTGGAGAATGAGATGCGGAGTCGATTAGAAAACAGCTTAGAAAAACTTATTTTTGTCAGTCGTTGGATTCAGGCGCCGATGTATCTTGGTTTGATTGTGGCTTCGGTTGCGTATGCCTATAAATTTATGTTGGAACTGGCTCATTTAGTGACGGATCTTTCTGTCCTTTCCGAGGAAGCTGTTTTGATGATAGTTCTGACTTTGGTGGATATTGTGATGGTTGCAAATCTTTTAACAATGGTCATTGTGGGTGGATATGCAACATTTGTCAGTCGTTTGGATTTATTGGTAGACCATAAGGACCGACCAGATTGGTTGGATAAAATCGACGCGGGAACTTTAAAAGTAAAATTAGCAGGAGCCTTGGTTGGTATTTCTGCCATTCATCTGTTAAAAACATTTATCAATATTAAGCAACATGATGAGCGTATGGTTTTTTGGCAAGTCATGATTCATCTGGTGTTTCTTGGTTCATCTGTGGTTTTAGCATGGACCGAAATTCTTCTTCATAAGAAGCATCAATCTCATTGATGAAAGTTGGTTTTGTTATGGCAAAAAAAAAGTTTTGGCAAGATGGAATTCGATTTCAATGTCAGGGTTCGGGGAAGTGTTGCAGCTCTCATGGTGAATATGGTTTTGTATATTTGACATTGAAAGATCGTCAGGCCATGGCAAAGCACTTGAAAATTTCTACCTTGGCCTTCACAAAAAAATACTGTGATAAAACCCATGGGGTTGTTCATTTGAAGGAAGATCCTGATCAGCCCGATTGTTTGTTTTTAAATAAAAAACGATGTGAAGTCTATGAAGTGCGTCCGATGCAGTGTCGAACTTGGCCTTTCTGGCCCGAGGTCATGAATGCGAAGGCTTGGAAGAAAGATGTTGTGGAATTTTGTCCAGGAGTGAATAAGGGACCTAAGTATTCAGCGGAACAGATTGAAGAAAAGCTGAAAGAACAATCCGCATGGGAAAAAGATCTTGAACACGGACTTTAATGCAAATTGTGCCTGCTTATTTATCCAGAGTTTGAGTCAAAATGGGGGGTTGGTGAATGATATATCCCAAACCCTGAATGATTTGAGCTCCTTCGGGTGAAACTCCTCCATTCAAAAAAAGATGCAGCTCTGTGATGTGATGATCTTCATGCGCAAAGTAATTGTGCAAGTCTTTCATTTTGCGATGATTTTCTAACTGTCGAATCAGAGAATTCCAACCCCATTGACCAGGGTCAAAGGTCGTTTGGTTGTGTTTGACCTCGCCCCATGCTTTTTTATTTTTGAAAATCACATCAATTTCACCATTCGGGATTTCCCGTTCAATAAAATACTGTTGGTATTCATCCAAATTCCATCCCTGCTTTTGCAGAATATGAGGTTTCAGAAGTTCAAAGTAAGTTCCTGAATGTGCTGTGGCCTCTGGGGTTGTCAGTCGAACTAAAATTTCAGCAAGGATTCCAGAAGCACTATTCACCTTTTGAACCTGCTGTTCCAAAAGTGAACTGA
>CAZFSX010000130.1:1703-5345 GCA_964522115.1 uncultured Pseudobdellovibrionaceae bacterium
AGCGCGCGATGGATAAGCTCCTACTGTGCTGAGCATTTGATGGGTAAAAATTTGCGCTTTTTTATCTGTGCTGCGTGCTAAGGGAAGAAGTCGCAGGCTTGTTAAAAAATCCAAGGTGACTCGTTTTGCGTACAGAATTCGTTCTTGCAGTACGTGGATGTTTTCACTTCGATAAATTTCCAATTCAGCTTTTGATTTTTCAGTTAAAAATTTACGCATCAAAAGGAAAATCTCTGGGTGAGATGCTCCTATGGAAAGAGGATCAGGTTCAATCGTCGTCATCAAATGTTGAGCAGGAAAGTGATGAGTGACCGTTCTGGGTTGGAACAGGTGGGAACAGAAGGAAGTTTCTTCGGCAAAAGAAACTTGAGCGTGCATGAGTTCAAAAAGGACTAGAAAACAAAAGAAAGCGTTCCGGATCGATCGAAAAGAGAACGTAAAAATACGTCTTTGTCGTTTCAAGAAGCCCCCCTCTTTGAATCTGACCCACCCAGAGTACGAAAGAGTTTCCTAAAAAGCTACAGGAAAGATCTGAAAAATCCGCCTCATCTGCATCATTTAGTTCCCTGTTTCGCTGCTTTGTGATATCCCCTGCCGATGCTTTTAAGTGAATTGCAATATGATCTTCCTGACAATTTGATTGCGACCCATCCGCAACGGCCCAGCCGTGTCATGTGGATGGAGGGGCCATCCATGCCGTGGACGGAAAGCTCCATGAATCAAGAATTTTTCCCGACCGAAGTTTCCATGGAAGCTTTGCTGCAAAAAATCCCCCAGGATGCTCTTTTGATCTTAAATGAAACCAAAGTATTGCCTCGTCGTGTGTTTACAGACTCATCTTTAGAAATTTTGTTTTTATCTCGAGACGCTGCAGATCCTTATTTGTGGACGGTTCTGTTTCCTTCTAAAAAATTTCCCGTGGGAAGTCAGATTCCTCTCCCTCTGGGGCAGAGTATGACCTTGCTTGAAAAAGGGCGGCCTCAAAAAATTCGCACGCAAGAAATTTTGTCCGAAGAGTATTTCGAACAAATCGCGGAATTGCCCTTACCTCCTTATATTCAAAAGCTACGACATGAGCGGCATAATGTTCAGCAAGATAAAGAATGGTACCAAACCGCATGGGCCAAAGAAGCGGGGAGCTTAGCTTGTCCTACGGCAAGTCTCCATTTTTCAGAACAGGATCTGCACTTTTTGGAAAACAGAGGTGTGAAGATTCTGAAAATCACTTTGCATGTAGGGTTGGGGACCTTTCTTCCCGTCACCGTCGATGATTTGAAAGATCATCCCATGCACGAAGAACAAGTCCAGGTCAGCGTTCTCGTTTGGCAACAGATTCAAAATGCCAAAAAGCAGGGACGCCCCATCATGGCTCTTGGAACCACGGTCACGCGCGCCTTGGAATCCGTGGCAAGAGGAATGGTTCCCTTGGATGCGTCGAAAGAAAATTATCGCGGAGGGACCAATCTGCTTCTGCAAGAGGGAAGTATCTTTCACGTGGTGGATATTTTGGCCACCAACTTTCATCAGCCGGGATCGACCTTGCTGGCCTTGGTGATGGCGTTCGCAGGAAAAGAAAATGTCCAAAGAGCCTATCAATGGGCGAAGGATCAACAATTTCGTTTTTTAAGTTATGGAGACCTTTCAATATGGTTCAAGAAATCCCCCCAAATCTAGGTGAATTTAAAGTATGGACTCAGCAAGGACAGGCTCGTCGCGGTCAATTGACCACAGCCCATGGAGTGATTCAAACGCCTGTGTTTATGGCGGTTGGAACTTTGGCAACAGTGAAGGCGATGACACCCGAGGAGCTGTTGGAAGCCGGAACTCAAGTTGTGCTTGGAAATACTTATCATCTGCATTTGCGTCCCGGTGAAAAAACCATTCAAAAATTAGGTGGTCTTCACAAGTTTATGAATTGGCATGGACCCATTTTGACTGACAGTGGTGGTTTTCAAGTTTTTTCTTTGGCGAAGCTTCGTAAGTTGACCGAAGAGGGTGTTGAGTTTCGTTCCCATATCAATGGTGCGAAATTGTTTCTTTCTCCTGAAACAAGTATGCAAATTCAAATGGATTTAGGATCAGATATCATCATGGCCTTTGATGAGTGTTTGAAACATCCGGCCACGAAGGAAGAGATCAAAAAAAGCATGGATTTAACCTACCGATGGTTGTTGCGTTCGAAAGCGGCGATGACTCGTCCAGAAAGTCTGTTGTTTGGAATTGTGCAGGGTGGTTTGGATATTGAATCACGGAAGTACAGCTTGCAGCAAGTGACCAGTGTGGATTTACCAGGTTATGCCCTGGGTGGATTCAGTGTCGGAGAACCGATGGAGTTGATGTACAAAATTGTGGATCAGATAGCTCCCATGATGCCGGCTCATAAGCCTCGTTACTTGATGGGAGTTGGAACTCCGACGGATTTGATTATGTCTGTGGATGCCGGGATTGATATGTTTGATTGCGTGATGCCCACACGAGTGGCGCGCAATGGAACTTTGTTCACGTGGCAGGGAAAAGTCAGTATCAAGCGCAGTGAGTACAAAGAAGATCCATCTCCGTTGGATCCAGAATGTGATTGTTATACTTGCAAAAACTATTCGAAGGCCTATTTGCGCCATATGTTTATGAGTGGTGAAATTTTAGGCAGCCGATTGAACACCATTCATAATATTCATTTTTATATGACCCTCATGAAACGCGTGCGTCAGTCTTTGGAAGATGGGACTTGGTCAGAATTTAAGCAGTTCTGTCTGACGCGTTTTAGCAAAAAAGAGGCGGCGTCTTAAGGATTGATTCTTCCGACGAAAGAGTTCAAAAACAGAGAGAACATTTTTAGGAGGTTCTCTATGTTTTCATTGCGTCGTTTATCATCTGTGGCTTTATTCTCTTTGATCAGTCTTCCTGCTTGGGCTCAAGCGAAGCCCGCTCAACCATCTGTGGTCGAAATGATTCTTCCCTTTGGTTTGATGTTTGTGATTTTCTATTTTTTAATTATTCGTCCCCAATCGAAGCGTGCAAAACAGCACGAAGAAATGATCAGCGCATTACGCCGTGGAGATGAGGTCTTGACCTCCAGCGGAATTTTCGGAACGATTGATGGTCTGACAGATCAATTTGTGACTTTGCAAATTGCAGAGGGTGTTAAAATTAAAATTTTACGCAAACAAATTTCTGGATCTGTCGCAGCTTTGACGAACACTCAGGAAGGAAAGAAGTAATATGGCATCTTTGCGAATGCGATGGATTCTGGCGGTTGCCGGAATTTTGTTGGCGGTGGTGTATTTGGTTCCAAATATTTTCCCGCAAGTTGGGGATAAATGGATCACGAAAAACCGTTTGAACTATGGATTGGATATTCAGGGGGGCTTGCATCTGGTGATGGGTGTGGATGTCTCTGGAGTTGTGGGCGAATCAGCTCAGCGCATGGGCGTTCAAATTAAAACGGACATGGCGAAAGAATCTGTGATTGTGACAGATTCAAAGTTGATTCAGCCTAAAGACGGCGAAATTGAATTCACAGTGGCCGATGATTCCAAAGCTAGCTTCATGAAGCTGATGGGCGATCGTTACGGAACTGTTTTTCAAAAAATGAAAGAAGATGGGAACAAGGTATCCTATCGTTATTACGAAAATTATTTGCAC
>CAZFSX010000130.1:5355-7644 GCA_964522115.1 uncultured Pseudobdellovibrionaceae bacterium
AAAAAGTTCTTCAGCAGGCGATGGAAACGATTCGCAATCGTATTGATGAATTTGGTGTTGCAGAGCCTAGCATTTCACAGCAGGGGGATGACCGAATTCTTGTTCAGTTGCCGGGAATGGAAGATGCTGAAAAAGCAAAAGCTTTGATCAGTACTGCGGCTCGATTGGACTTTATGATTGTCAGCAACGAAAAATCATCGGTGGAACTTCAGCAGTTGATTGATCAGGCTGAAAAAGCTGGAAACTACAGTGTGAAAACAATGAAGTATTCCGATTACGTCAACCGTCTGAATCAAGACTTAGTTGGAAAAATTCCTGAAAAAACCATCGTCTATTTTCAAAAGCCTGAAAGTGCAGCCAATTTTGAAGCAGGAAAAGTTCCCTTCTTGTTAAAAACAGATACAGGTTTAGGTGGAGAATCTTTGTCGGATGCCTTTGTTCATTTTGATCAATATGGGGCTCCTCAGGTCAATTTGACATTCAATCCCTTGGGAACGAATAAATTTGCCGATATCACTGAAAAACATATCCATGAACAAATGGCCATTGTTTTGGATAAAGTGGTAAAGACCGCTCCTTCCATCAATTCAAAAATTGCAGAAGGTCGTGCTGTGATCACCTTGGGTTCAAGTCGTGATCCACAAAAAAGCATGGATGAAGCGAAAATGATTGCAACATCTTTGCGTGCGGGTGCTTTGCCAGCAAGTTTGGAGCAATTGGAAGAGCGTCGCGTGGGACCAAGTCTTGGAGCGGACTCGATTCATAAGGCAAAATTTGCAAGTTACTTGGGTGCTTTCATCATCTTGATATTTATGATGTTGCGCTACCGAGGAATGGGAGTTGTCTCTGATATCTCTTTGGCTTTCAATATTTTGACGGTCTTTGCTCTGTTGGCGGCCTTGGGTGCAACTCTGACATTGCCGGGCATTGCAGGGATTGCTTTGACGGTGGGTTTTGCCGTGGATGCGAATGTGTTGATCAACGAACGCATGAGGGAAGAGCTTCGTAAGGGAGCCACCTTTAAAATGGCTGTGCAGGACGGTTACAGTCGTGCGATGTCTGCCATTTTGGATGCCAATGTGACGACAGCAGCAACAGCGATAGTCTTGTTGTACTTCGGAACAGGTCCTGTGCGTGGATTTGCTGTGACATTATTGATTGGTATCGTCACAACTCTATTTGCCAACGTTTTCATCTCCAAAGTGATTGTGGATCTTTTGATCCATCGTTGGGGCGTTAAAAAGATTTCAGTGTAAAGGGAAGTGCATCATGAATATGAATGAAAAAGAATCTTACGGAAAATTTGATTTTGTTGGTAAGGCCGGTATTTTTGGTGGAATTTCCGCTCTGTTTGTCGTGGTTTCTTTGGTCTATTTGGCCATTCATGGAATCACCTACGGAATTGATTTTTCTGGTGGTACAGAAATGCAGGTGAAATTTGGTCAGAATGTCACGATTGAACAAGTTCGTTCACTGACAGATAAGCTGAAATTACCGAATGTATCCATTCAAGGTTTTGCTGGAACAAGTGAGTATGTGGTTCGTTTCCAATTAGAAAAATCAAAAGATGATAAAGAAACCAATCAAAAACTGAATGAGTCCATCGCAGGTTTAAAAGCAGGTGTGATGACCGAGTTTGCTTCCGCTCAGCCAGAGATCCGCCGTGTGGATACAGTGGGTCCTCAAGTGGGAGCAGAGTTAAAACGTAACGGTTTGTTGGCGGTATTTTATTGCCTTCTTGTGATTTTGATCTACGTGGCTTTGCGCTTCGATTATAAATATTCTCCAGGTGCTGTGATTTGCTTGGCCCATGATGCGATCATCACTTTGGGAATCTTTGTTTTCGTAGGGAAAGAAGTGAATATTCCTGTTCTTGCGGCCATCTTGACTTTGATCGGTTATTCATTGAATGACACGATTGTGGTTTTTGACCGTATTCGTGAAACAGAACATGAGTACGCAAAAAAAGGATTTCGATTCATTATCAATAAAGCCATCAACGATATGTTTGAACGTACATTGATCACATCGGGGACAACCTTTGTTTCTGGATTGTGCTTGTATTTCTTTGCAGGTGGAATGGTTTCCGATATTGCCTTCGCGATTTGCGTGGGGATTTTCTTTGGTACCTATTCTTCGATTTACGTGGCAGCGCCTTTGATTTTATTGATGGAGAAATTTAAACTCGTTCAAACGGCTCCGGCAGTAACAACACGATGATACGACAGTGGTCACAAAGAACATCATTAAGTGATTTTTTGGAAGGGGAGGAGAAATTACCTCCCCTTG
>CAZFSX010000131.1:0-7635 GCA_964522115.1 uncultured Pseudobdellovibrionaceae bacterium
ATGACACGCAAATTGCAGCCCATGCACTTTCTCTAGGGCTGATATTAATCACAAATAACGAAAAAGAATTCAAACGTATTGAGGGATTAAAAGTTGAAAATTGGGTGAAGTAAGCCAAGAGCAGCAAAAGTTACTCCAGTCACTTTTTATTCCACTTGCAACAGGAAGTCCAAAAACTGCTGATAGGGCTGAATAGAGATGCCTTGATCCTGAAGCTCTCGAGGTCCTCGATAAACGACGACAGAAACAACCATCAACAATGAGTCACCAAATCTATAAAAAAACTAAATCCAGCGAAAATGACCCACGTCGTGGGTCAAAATCCTAGAAAATAGCCCATGGTATGGGTCAAAATCGCTAACAATGAGGAAGGATGTCGCTTGGGTGGCGGGAGGAGTATCTAATGATTGGATTCAAAGCTTGATGTCTTCCGACTGTTTCAAACTTCGGGGAATTTGGGATCAAGTATTTCAAGCAAATGAAGCTGGAGGACTGTACTTATCTGAAGTATTTGGAAGCTCTCCAGCTTCATTGCTGACTTACTCTGTTAAGCCAATGTTTCTCTTAAATAGAGCTTCCACAAATGCTGCCGCAAATGCCTCTGCGATCTCCGAATTAAAAATAGGTTCATTCAACGTGCGAAGGCTTTGTTGATTCACACTTTTTAATAACAACTCTGTTTCTTGAGAAAGCTCCCGAGAATTTAAAAAACTACCCCGAGCATAGCTCATCTGAATTTGGCGAGCCATCGTTTCCAAAAATCGCAAAGCTTCTTTATGTGATGCCGTTTGTGTATCTGAATAGCTAATTAAATTTACGAACTGCTTATGACCATTCGGAAATCGAACGGGAATCGCATTTGGAACAAGAGGTTGGCTTGATAAAACATTCAATACATGCAAGCTTGCGTTCAAGCCTGCAACCCCTTGCCAGTGAAGATCATAGGCCATTGTAAAATACTGAACAGGTTGTGATTGCGGATCTTGATAGTTTTTAAAAATGACTCTTCCCACACCTACGTTTTTTACGATCATTTTTTTAAATTTGCCTTTTTGACTGTACTCAAACTCTTTTTCTTGAAGGGGAAAAACCTCTAAAGGTAAAGGTTCCAGTACGGCCGTCAAAACTTTTCGATCCGTTGTCGACTGACCTTCTGAAAAATACTGATAAACTAGAACCTTTTCGCCTTCTTTGAACATTTTCTTTTCGATGGATAATTTATTGGGGGTGACTTGCATTTCAGCCATAGCCATGGTCGACAAGCACGATAACAGCATTGCTGCTAAAATATTCTTTTTCATCATTTCTTCCTTTGTTGAGGAGAAATCCAATTTCATATTGATAGCAAATCCGTGCTTGCAGTGAATATAGCTGAATTCCTCGTGCAAACAAACCGATTTCTGATAAAAAAGCGAATTCTTCCGATGAATTCCGTTCCAAAAAAAGTGTTCCACATTTGATGAACAATTCTTTAAAAATCAGATCTGTTGAATCGTTTAATCATCGGCGAATACTGATCAATTTTTCTTCACATGGCCCGATACTTGCTCAATATCTTCGAAGACCGTCTTGAAAGGAACATAACATGAGCAGGGCCTTAAAAACTGTATATTGGGTTGTTATTTGTATGACAAATATTGTCTCTCTTCTCTCATTCGCAGCAGATGAAATAAATGTCCAAAATCAAGAAGTTCATAAATTTCAATATCAGGGCACCAAACAAATGGGGCTGGTTCAATATCGTATCTACCCCACAACTGAAAAAAATAAATCCACTGTCTTATTCTTGTGTGGAGGACCTGGATTTGCTTGTTCGCTTTTTCAACCTAAATATGCCAATGACGATTACGAAGTCATCACTGTAGACTATCTAGGCGTTGGGGATAACTCCCATTGGTCCTCCGAAGAGGACATGGAAATTGAATCACAAGGGAAAATGGTCGCAGAACTCATCAGGCAACTCAATCGAAGCTCTTTAATCATCCATGCTACATCTTATGGTACCACCGTCGGAACAGTTGCAACCTCAAAGCTCGACAATGAAAATCGCGTATTATGCTTGATTCTTGAAGGAGTCGTTGGGCCAAAATCCTTAACAGATTATGCCTCTGGATATAAAGATGTCGCAAGGAAAGTATGGGAAAGTCTCTCCATTGAGCAACAATCTAAATTTCAAATGTTCTACAAAAACATAACTACAGATATGACAAAGAATGAACAAGCTGATCTGAACATCTATCTTACATCACTATTTATGGGGGGAAAAGCAAATGCGGCGAATATCTTTCAGTACTTAAATGATAATAGTCGCCAAACATTGGATGCTTCTTTACGTTTTAATAAAAGCTTCTCTCAAATTCACTTAGGAAAAAATATACACCATCTTCAAACCAACTTCTGCCAAATTCACAATTCACCACAGTCAGAGCCGACGGATGATAAGATGATGGGAGGCTTGCTGCCAATTACAATAGGACTTCCAACATCCCTCTGTCAGAATAAAATAAATTCTGCCCCATGGAATCCAAAAAACTATTCTATACAAAACACTCCAATGCTTTATTTAAATGGAACAACGGATCCTGCAACACCTTTACCATGGGCTCTTTCACATTTCACAGCTCAAACACAAAATCGAAACAAACTTTTTATTTCATTTGCCGATGCTGGACATTCTATTCTCATGGATCCTCGGTGGGAACGCTGTTCTGACTTAATTTTTGAAAAAATATCAAGCCACCGCTTTTCGCAAATTACTGAAAATATCTTATTTATTCAAAATGGATGCCCACCCCCAAAAAAAAAGATCTCTGACAATGTCCAATTTTAAGTCTGAAGGATGATTTTTATCTGAACTGTAGCTTGTGATCTGCATGAAAAATCACCAGATTCTACGCGCATTTCATTCTATGATAAATGGGCCTGTTGTTATTTCTTAAAAGCTTCTGCAAGAGTAGCGGGTAAAATCTCTGCTAAAAATCGTGCGACCGATATTACCACCGCGTTTGTAATAGGTTCATCCAAAGTGCGCAGACTTTGTCGATTCACATTTGTTATCAGATCCACTGTTTCTTGGTTTAACTCTTGTGAATTGAGAAAACTGCCCCGCGCATAACTTATTTGTATTTGGCGAGCCATTGTTTCCAGAAATCGCAATGCTTCTTTATGTGATGCTGTTTCAGTATCCGAATAACTAATTAAATTAACAAATCCCTTACCTCCGTTTCCATAATCCGCTAGAATAGCATTTGGCACGAGAGGCCTCGAAGATAAAATATTCAATACATGCAAAGTTGCGTTCAGCCCAGCAATCCCTTGCCAGTGAAGATCATACGCCATCGCAAAATGCCGAAGAGGCAGAGATTGTGGATCTTCATAATTTTTAAATGAAACCAAACCCACACCTAAGTTTTTTACGATCATTTTTTTAAATTTGCCTTTTTGATTATACTCAAACTCTTTTTCTTGAAGAGGAAAAACCTCAAATTGTACAGGCTCCAATACCGCCGTCAAAACTTTCCGATCCGTTGTCGTCTTGCCCTCTGAAAAATACTGATAAACTAGGACCCTTTCGCCTTCTTTGAACATTTTCTTTTCGATGGATAATTTATTGGGAGTGACTTGCATTTGAGCCATAGCCATGGTCGACAAGCACGAAAGCAGCATAGTCGCTAATAGATTTTTTTTCATCATTTCTTCCTTTGTTTGGGAGAATTCCAATTTCAGGTTTGTAGCAATCCCGTGCCTGCGCAGACCTAGCAGATACACTCATTGAAAGAAATTCCTTTCTTTCTAAAAGTAAAAAATGCCGATAGATTTCGTTCCAAAAAAAGTGTTCCAACTTGATGGATAGGTCTTTGAAAGTAAGATCTTTTTCTTCACTTTCTCTAGACTTCAATTGCGCGAATTTTTCTAACCTTGATGCGAAGAATGACTCTTGGAATCAGCCTCATTTCCGACAATGAACCAGTCGATATTTAAGCAACGAAGAACCTCAGAATCTGAATCTGTAGCCAACTTCGTTCCATCTTGAATAAGCTCAATGAGAAGTTGCCTTATTTTTTTTGCAGCATCTTTGGATAAAGCCATAGGACCGGTGTAAAACAGTTGCTCAGAATGCTTGACTCCTGCGGCTCTCTCCATATTTTGAAGTGCTTGAAGTCGCCAGTTCGTGTGGTGTCGATTGACAAAAATAGAATCATGGCCAACATGAGTAACTTGGGGCCCTAATTTTAATTGTCCTTCTTCCTTAATTAGTAATTGATACTGGATAAGAAAATCGATGATCTTCGAAGCCATATTTCTTTCGATACCTAAATAGTCTGCAAGTATTTGAGGTTGCTGGAGATGAGGAATCGACGTTCCGAGACGAATAGCACTGTAGTACCATTGAGAGTAAAAGCGTGCCTTATGCTCATCTGTCATTTTTTCAAACTTAATTCTATTTTTAAGAGATAAAGATTGCTCCCTAATCCTCACCAATTGTTTTTCAAAAATTTCTTGAAGATCTCTGCTTCCAGCCCGTGCTTTTTGCACAAGTAGAAGAAAGTATTCGGTTTCTAATTCTGTCATTCCCATGTATTGACTGACTCCAAGAGCTTGTTCCACAGTCAAGTCCCGATCACCACGAAAGACCTGACTCAGAACCACAGAGTGAATTCGAAGGAACTCGCTGAGTTTTCGAAATTGTCCATGGCCAGCCTTAGGTTGTTCTTGAATCCAATCATTGACGCACTGCTTATAATTATGGTAGTTAAAGTAATTCACAGACTTAGACTCCTGGTGGCTTAAGGTGAAAGTTAGCATAAATGCTATTTTTTAGCTTAACAATTAATATTATAGATGTGGAAGTTAAATTCAAAGATGCCTACAAATAAAGCATCAGCACTTGAGCTGAAATAAACAAGGAGATGATTTTATGAAATTGATCCCATATCTAAGCGCTGTTGTTTTCAGTCTTTCAATCTTAGCTTGCCATAAAAATTCAAACCCAGCCTCTGGGGAATTCGACTCAAACACTCCAGAAAAAACAGAAATTTTTCAGCAAGCACAAACTGACATCCAAAATAATCAAGGGGGTGTTGATAGTGGTGGAGGAAAAGGTGTTCGCTGCGGAAAAAAAGTAACTACCCTTGATTTATTTGAGGCTCGTTCACGAGGTCTTATTCCTTTAGAAAAGACAGATACTTTGGAAGGACATTTAAGATTTTTTGGTCTGGAGCTGGTTAAGCATTTTAGTGAATCAGGCAAAGAATTTAAAGATCCCCAATTTTCACAGGTCATCTATCAAGAGCTCAAGACAAGTATTCTGGATCGATTTCAAGATATTCCTAGAAATACTCGTTTACCAATGACAGCAGATGCAAACTTGAAGATTCAGATACCCGAAGG
The DNA here is from genome assembly GCA_964522115.1 of uncultured Pseudobdellovibrionaceae bacterium. Taxonomy (GTDB): domain Bacteria; phylum Bdellovibrionota; class Bdellovibrionia; order Bdellovibrionales; family Bdellovibrionaceae; genus CAZFSX01. Next base: position 5,392 of record CAZFSX010000131.1, read on the forward strand.
GTGTCAGCTTGTCCAGATTGCTGTGATGGTAAAAAGTGGGACCATTTATCGAGATACTCAGTATTGGTCAGAAATGGATCCATTAGAACAATCGGCCCTCGTTCAACATGAGTTTATTTACAAAAGAGCACGACAATATCAAGCACTATACTCCGATGAGTCAAGGGCTGTCGTAGGAATGATTTTCTCTGGTAACAATCCAGATCCTATGTTCTCGCCTCTATGGAGTACATCAAAAAAAATTTGGTGTGGTGCTGGACGACAGAATACAAGTGAAGAAATTTTTGAATTTTATGGAATAGATGAAACTCATATTGATTCTTCAGGCAATAGAAATTCAGGCGTTAGAATTCTCTACCGTGGAATGAAGAATATTTACATGACATCTAAAACTTCTGTTTTCTTTCCAGGTTTAACAATTGAAAAGATTTTAACCGGAGATTTTTCCACAATGGGATCTATAGCTAAAAATTCCATCTTAAATAAAAAATGGTTGGTCGAAATTGCTCCAGATTCGTCCTACCCAGGATCAATTCTCACAAGAGCCTTCGAGGAAAATAGACTTGTGACTCCTATGTCGAAAGGTTTTTGTAAACTCTTGAAATAAATCTTACCTTTCTGGCCTGAAACAGCAGAACTGATTGCTCATTCACGAAAGCTCTTCATTTTTTAGTGGCGTATAACTTGAAAAAAATTGTGGCTCGTATTGCCTCATGGCTAAATGACACTTTAGGGCACTGATCAAGATCCCATCAGTCGATTCTTTCTTTTTAACTCATCGACACGATAGAAAAACTCCTTGAGTTTTTTTTCCATTTCTTTTTTTAAATAGATTGGATTTTTTGCCCTGAATGCATCTTTTAAAAGCACTTTATCTTTCTCAGAGATATATGTGCTTTCCAACAACCGCTTGTACGGCGTCTTAGGAACATCATATTTCTTCTTAACTCTTCCTCCCACTCTCTCCTTCGAACTGAGCTTCAACACCGGTGTAAAATAATTCTGTAGTGGGTTCCAATAGGCTCGATATATTTCATTCATCAATGTAACAAGACCGACTTCCTCTACTCGATCGTAACCAAATAACTGCCTCACATGGGTCCAGTTCTTTTGCTCCACATGGGCATTATCATTCTTTTGATATGGACGACGACGAACCATATTCACTGGCGCTTCACGCTGCTGTAGATAGTTCACCACCTGGTCATTTAAAAACTCACTCCCATTATCTGTTGCCATACCTACCAACATAAATGGAAGACGATCCTCGATCTCCTTCAATACAGATACAACCTTCTCTCCTGTCTTCGTCCATACTGCTCGATTCTCTGTCCAACCTGAGTACAGATCTGTCACCGTCAGACTATTCCCATATTCACCAGCAAGAGAACTTCCACAGTGAGCCACTGTATCTGCTTCAACGTAACCCGGTATGCTCACCTCTCCTGCTAGTAACTTCATAGGAATTCGGTTTTTTATTAAACTTGGACGGGTTGTGCTTTTTCCCCTCCGCAACGGACTTCGATGGGATCTCAAAAGACGATCTATCGTGGACGCACTCATCTCCATCAGTAACTGCTTAACTTCATCCTTTACCTGATAAAAAGGAAGCCAATCTGCAAACGCTATGGCCATTTTTTTTGAACACATTTGATTCATCAACCACCATAACTCCTGAAGAGCTTTCAACACATCCGCTCGTTGATACTTCGACTTAGGACCAGAGCGCTTCATCCTTGGACTTAATTTGCCCCTTAAAATCCTGATCGCGTGCTTTCTTGTATATCCACACACTTGACAAAACTCGTCTAAAATTTTGCCCTTCTTTTTTTTGGTGCTATTTCTGTAGCGAAAACGGATCTCTTCAAGGTAAGCTCTACGTAACTCGATTGGCATGGTCCCCCCTCTGCTAAGTTGCTGAAAGTTTTTGTCGACTTACAGCTTATTTGAGTGTGGGATCTTGACCCATCGGGTTTTTTTCTTTCTGGACCTTCTTCTTGCGATGACTTGTATTCTTCGCACCGAAAAAGACTCATACCCAATATAGAAAAGATGTTTCCTCTTTCTTGATCCTATGTACTTACTTTTCGGTGGCTTTTAACTTGAGGCAATTCGTTTGTGAATGATCTTGATATGAGACACTTTTTATATGTGTGTGATTTAAAAATAGACGTCTGTCAAAAAAATGGTAGACATCTTTAAAATGAAAGCCAATATACTGATACATTAGGGCCGTATATTTGG
>CAZFSX010000132.1:0-7613 GCA_964522115.1 uncultured Pseudobdellovibrionaceae bacterium
AGCTGAAGCAGAAATAAAATATATCCAAAAAAGCAGAGATGAACTTCAAAACAAAATCCTTTCCACAGCGAAAAGCTTGGATCAAAAAGAGCCAGGGCTTAAGACTTTACCTGAAGCTACTCAGGTCGCTTTGAAAATCAGTCAGATGACCGATGTTTTTGAAATGGAAAATCTGAGCAAACTCTTTTTACAAAACGCACAAGATAAATTCACAAAGCAACGAAGTTTGCGCCAAGCGCGAGAAAATCGTCTTCAGACCTCAGGCCCTGATCGCGTTTTAGCATTGGGAGATGTGCTGAAAAAAAGTGGGATCCTTGTTGATCCTGAATTTTCTCTTTCCGAAGTCTTGGCGTTGGCAGGAAAGTACCCACTTGTTTTCAAAATGATTTATCGTGAAGTTCAATTGCAGCGACGATTGCAAAAGTGGAGTTCGGATCCCATGGTTTCTTCCTTTTTCGAAGTTCGCAAAGACAATATTTTGCGAGTTCTCAAAGAAGTTCAACGGAGTGGAAACTTGAAGGAACTTCATAAGCTAGATACTTTGAGAAAAGTGGTGCGAGCCGTTGATAACCCCAAAGCCTTTGATGGTATTGGGATTCCACAGTCAAGATGGGAAAAAGCCTTAAACTTTTATCAACGAGAATTGGTGATCAAGGATGCTCTTCGCAGTATTCACCTTGCGGTCCAATTGTTTCAATCACAGCAGGCATTACCTACCATTACGGCCGTGGCTACAGTGACTCCCCCTGTGAAGCCACGTGCAGATTTTCCAACAGCATCTCCTGTTGTTCCTGAATATGATTCCAAAAGGGTAAAAAAAGATTCTACTTATCGTCGTCAAGTGGAAGCCAAGATTAAAAAATATAATCTTGAGTTTTTTGATTATAAGAGAGATGTCAATGCTTGGCTCTTGTATAAGAGAAGTCTGGATCAGTATAACTATCAATTGAAAGTTTATGCAGAACAGTTAAAAAAGCGACAACAGGCTCAACAATTGAAGGCCCAGGTGATGTTGTCATTGCAAACTTATTTTGCGATGAAGTTTCCGGATTTGTTTTCTGAAAAACAAGCGGAAGAAATCCAAATTGCTTGGAAGAAACAGACATCCCAAAGCCGACAAAAAGCGACAATTTCTCAGCAACGTCGCGTCCAGCAAGCTGTTCAAGAGCAAAATCATATAGGTTCCAATTATGATGATTGGTTTTATGGGAATTTCTTTTTCAGTCCTGCCTATATGTTTATGCCTGGAAGTATTTATGGAATGTGGCTGTTTTCAGGCGGGGATTCTTCTGTTCATGTAAGTCGATCCGGTGTGCTTGAGCAAATGCCACTGCCTTCCGACCTTCCTGCTGCGGATGTGCAAATTTACCAAGAGCTAGAAAGTCAAAGACCCGTGATCGACATCCCTACGCAAATAGAGTCCATCTTCACGGGGCTTGATCAAACAGAGCTTTACAGTCAAAGACCCATGATAGACATACCTGCGCAGATAGGGTCCGTCTTCACGGGGCTTGATCAAAACTTAAGTCTAACTGCCTTAGATGCTCTGGTGTTGAATGTAGAAACCGAGCTTCTGAATTTTGAAAAATCAATGTCAAGTGGTAGCTCTCTACCTGAGTTTTCGGATCTCAACAGCATTTCCATGCCGGAGCCAATGAGTTTGCCTGAAGCCGAGTCAACATCGAGATTCAGTGCTGCACCAGAAAATGTTCCGATGAGTGATGGTTTTCCAAATGCCAATGGCACTGAATATAGAGAATCACCGAGCGCCGAGACATGGAGTTCACCGAGCATCGATACCATCAGCAGTCCAACGGATTCCGGTGGAGGCGGCTGGAGCGGCAGTAGTGACTGATGATAAACTTTGATCTCTGAAGTCTGTTCTGGAAATAGAATAATCTTCCCTTTTTCAGAAGTAGTAAAATCATGGTTTTTTCTTCACACAGGAAAAACCATTGGTCGAAGCTGCTTGGAACTGCTATCCATACCCCATGAAACAAAAAGCTAATTTTCTTTTCGCAATCTTATTCTCTACGGCAGTGATGGCAGGGACCTCTTCATCCAAAAAATCCATTCATCATTATCCAGGTTCAGCAGCAGGTAAGTCTGATATCTTCTGCTCGCCAACCAATGTGGCGAATTTAACTTCTCATTGTGTCCAACTGACAGCCATGCCAAACCAGGAAGTCCAAGATCCAACGATGACCACTGTGATTGTGAAGGAGTTTGCCTTGGATCACCAGCTTGGTTCTTTGCCGCTGGGGGCTCCCATGCAATTTGCTGTGAAAGTATCTTGGAAAAGCAAAGGCGTTGGATTGTTGCAGATGCAAGGGCCCGAGGGCACCATCATCACACTGGGAAAAATTGTCTTGTCGGCAGATCCTTCGGAAGATCAAATTTTGATCGAAAGTTTCACCGATGCCTCGATGACACAGGAACTGGATCGATCCCTTCATTTTCAACAAAAAGCATATTCGCCGGAGTTGAAGCAGGCCACAGAAGCTTGGTTAGAAGAAGTTCTGAAGAAGTCCTTACGTCCCTTTCTTCGCGCTCCTCGATAGATCAAGCTAGGGATTTTCCGGCCATGGGTGCTTGGGGTAGCGAGCCTTCAGTTCCTTGCGAAGTTCGGGATAACTTTGTTGCCAAAATCTTTCTAAATTATCCGTGATTTGAACAGGTCGATAATGGGGACCTAAGATTTGAAATCGCAAGGGGATACCAGGAAGCAACTGGGGCGTCTGTTTCATTCCAAATAAGTCTTGAATTTTCATTTCCACAAAAGGGGTGCTATCCGCAGAAAATTGGATTGGAAAAACCTTTCCCTTCGCCGAGGTCAAGTGCTGCGGAATTTTTTGAAACACAGAGAAAACTTCTGGCCAATGTTTTTTCACTGAAGACTCCAGGAAAGGAATCAGATCTGTTTGAAAGATATCTTTTAAATTTGTTTTTTGATAACAGGCCATTTCAAAGGACTCTCTCAGGACAAGGTCACTGAACAGAACCTGTCTTTCTAAACAGAGCTCCTGTTTTTGAACTTGCAGAAGCCAGTCCCAACGAAGTAGCCAATTTTTTAAAGCAGGCTCTTCCAACATCAATTTTTCAAAATTTTCGATGGCCACAGATTGTAGATGTTGTTCTGCTTCAGCCCCCTTCGCAATCAGGGCAGGAGCTTTGCTGAAGAGAATTTCATCCAGAACCTTTTGTTTTTGCACCATCATACGACCCTGATCTTCTTGCCAAAAATAATGTTCCTTTTCGCGAATGTCGTTTTGGAAAAAAGATAAGACTTTGTCTTTAGGAATTCCGCAGGCCATTGAAACCATGGTCTCTTTTCCTTGATCTGTTTCGATCGATTCCAAGGAAATCCAGTATTCGCTTTGGCGTACACAGCTTGTATTTTGTAATTTGACACCACGACCAGATCGCAGCTTTCCTTCGGGTTTTCCTAAGGATCGACGCTGACACAATCGATCTGGATAAACCGATAAAATTAAATCTTGGATGTCAGATGAGCTCCACTCTTTCCAAATATCCTCAGCCGATAGTAAATTTAAAAACTGATGATAATTTTGTTGAACCAGTCGTAAAGAGAAGGACGAGTTTTTTCCATTCAGAAAATCTTCAAACAATTGCAGTCGTAAGCTTAAATCACACTCATGATGAAAGCTTTCTGTTGAAAAATGGCGAGGTAAAAAATCTCTTTCATGCAAGATCGCGGCGGCAGCACATGCTAAGGCACAGTGTTTGTTCTGTTGTCCCCATAAAAGAATTTTTCCCAAACGTGCAGGCACTGGAAATTTTAAAATTTGTTGCCCCATAGCGGTGATATGATTTTTTTCATCCAAGGCTTTCAGTGATCGCAGCTCTTCCACGGCGCTTTGTATTTGTTGGGGCGAAGGCATTTCATACCAGCTGAAGCTTTGAAAATCATGAATCCCCATCGATGCTAAAAACAGCAGACTGTCAGAAATTTCCGTGCGCAGGATTTCGGCGGGAACAAAGGCTTTCATGCTGAGTTCATCTTGTGTCGTCCATAGTCGAAAACACTGGCCAGGTCCAAGTCTGGCGGCGCGACCAGCTCTTTGTTTTGCGGATTGAAGGCTGATGCGTTCGATTTCCAAACGAGGAAAACCTGTTTTAAAATCATGATGCATTTGTCGCTCTAGACCCGTATCTACAACCACATCCACACCTTGAATGGTCAGGGCACTTTCTGCCAAGTTGGTGCAGAAAATAATTCGGCGGCAGGCGCTGGCTTGCAAAATTTTCTTTTGATCCAGCAAGGGGGTTTGCCCATGCAGAGTGAAACATTGTGACTGAGTCTGCTGGATCAAAGAGGTATATTTTTCCTGAAACAGCTGCAGAGATTTTTGAATCTCACCTTTGCCGGGTAAAAAGACCAATGTATCTTTGTGGCCACTCTGGTGGGCCTGGGCAATGGCATCCACTAAGTTCGTCAAAAAATCAGGAGTGATACGTAAGTGTTGATTTTTTTTCTGGTGGTGAATGCGCAAGGGATGGGAGACTCCGGGGACATCAATCCATGGAGCTTGCAGATACCGAATCAAGGGTTCGGGATCAAGGGTTGCCGACATCACAACTAAAAGCAAATCAGGTCTGTGCAATAATTTCAGTTCAGAAATCAGTCCCAAAGCCAAATCAACGTGACGACTGCGTTCGTGAAATTCATCTAAAACCACAGCTCCCACATCGGAAAGTAAAGGGTCCTTTTGCAGCCAGTGATTCAAAAGGGCTTCCGTCAGAAAAATGACCTGAGTCGATGAATTCCATTTTTTATCGAATCGAACCTGGTAGCCAACTTCGTTGCCTGCAACTTGCCATCCATTTTCTTCACAGATAAAGGTGGCGGCGCCAATGGCTGCAATTCGACGGGGCTGCAAGACCAGGATTTTTTTCTTCGTCAGGGATCGAAGTTGGACGGGGACTCGTGTTGTTTTTCCAGATCCAGGAGCTGCTGTTAAAATGAGGGACTTCGAAGGGCTGCTGGAAAGCTGGTCAGCAATCTTTTCTAAGTAAGGGTCAATGGGAAGCGCCTGGCGGCTCATGATGTGGATCCCATGGGATAAATCAATAAAATAAATTCTGCTTTCTTATCTTGAATCCGAGGGCGAAAATCTTTCACTCGTCCTTCAAGAATTTGTTCTGTGTCTTGAGTCAGAGAAAGCCCAAGTAAAACACGACGCTGGGGCATCCATTTTTCTAAATCATCCAAGGTTTTTTGCAAACGATAGGGAGTATCCATCATCACAATGGCCTCTTTGTATTTTGTCAGCTGCAACCAATCCTGTTCGCGTTGAGAAGTTTCGGCGCTGATAAATCCGCGGAATAAAAATTGATCCAAACGAACCGAAGACAGACTTAAGATCAACATCAGACTTGAGGGGCCTGGGTAACTATGAACGGGAATTCCCGCCTGTCGGCAACTGCGCACCAAGTGGGCTCCGGGATCACAAAATCCAGGTGTTCCGCAGTCGGTGATCAGGGCGACGTCTTCCTTTTGGCATAGCTGAGTCAGCTCGGCCAATTCGGCGGCATCCGTGTGTTCATTCAGTTGAGCATAGTTTTTTCCGGTAATTCCATGGGCACGTAGAAATTGTGTACCCTCTTTTCGCTCCTCTAAAATAATGGTGGCAACAGACTTGAGTTTTTCCAAAGACCGAAGACCAATATCCATAGGGTTTCCAAGAGGAGTCGCAATCAAATACAGGGCCACAGTATCTCCTTACTTCAAGTCATCCATTAAAAAATGCAAGATGCGAGGGACATCTGTCGGTTCAGGAGCTCGGCCCGAGTGCGTGCTTTCAATAAAGACCATCTCGACCTGAGGAAAGGCTCTTCGAACCATGTGAATATTTAAGGGCTCATTTTCAAAAAACCAAACTTTAGAAAATTGCTGAAGAGGTTGGGCCGCAAACCATTCGACCTTAAAAAAGGCATCGTCCATTTCTTTGTGGGGCTTTAGTGCGGGGACGGCCTTGTCATGAACAGGAAATCCCCACTTTTTTAAGATGTGAGAAGTTCCAACTCCCATGCGGGCCATATCTCTGCCTGTAAGATAGGCAATTTGAGCACCCGCCGCCGCCAGTTCTTGGACAAAGCTTACGGCACCATCATAAGGGAGATCATATTCCAGGTATTCATTGGAAAAGAAACGCTGTTGCCAGTAGTCTCGCAGGACGTGCCCTAGGTCTTTATGATCAGCCAATCCTGCCCGATGGAGAGCCTCTTGGACTCCCCAATCTTTACGATGAACTTGAATTCCATGCAAAATCTCAGAGACCTCGGGAAAGCGTGCTTGAATAGCAGGATCCTTGGCAAACTCGATCAAAATTTGCTGGACACGAGGAAGCACATCAAAAAGTGTCGAATCCAAATCGAAAACAGCTAAAGTTTTCAGGCCCTGCTGCTGGGAGGATTTTGAGTGTTGAATAATTTCTTGAAGAAATTTGCGGACTTGCGTCATACATCCCACTTCTGGTTCGTTGGAAATACAGAAAACCTAAAGAGTTTCCTTGGCACAATCTCTCATTTTTGGTAAATCAGCGCAACCGCAAAAATTTATAAGGAGAAGTGCCTATGAACTTGAAACACGTTTTTGGAGTGCTGTGTGGTCTGTTTTTGGTTGCTGGTTGTACGTCGAAAAAGGCGGAACTAGGGACTGAGAAAAATCCGATCAAGCTTTTTTTTACTCCCTCCGTTGATGTGAAAGTGATTGAAGATAATTCCAAAGCTTTCAAAGAATTTTTAGAAAAAAACACTCCTTACAAGTTTCAAGTTGCTGTTCCTCAAAGTTTTGTTGCGGTGGTTGAATCCTTCGGAACGAAAAAAGCAGATATCGCTGCGATCAATACTTTCGGTTATGTTTTAGCATACGACAAATATCAGGCCGAGGCGCGCTTGACAGTGATTCGTCATGGTTCATCAACTTATCAGTCTCAATTCATTGCTAAAGCAGACGGACCCATTTCGAAAATTGAAGATTTTCAAGGGAAAAAAATTGCTTTTGTTGATCCAGCATCCACTTCTGGATATTTGTTGCCTTTAAAAACTTTAAAAGAAAAGAAGATCGAGCCCAAAGAAACGGTCTTTGCCAACAAACATGATAACGTGATTTCGATGATTTATCAGGGGCAAGTGGATGGAGGAGCGACCTTCTACTCACCTCCGGAAGATGGCAAAATTCAAGATGCCCGTCGTTTGGTTTTAACTCAGTATCCTGATGTGGAAAAGAAAATCAAAATCATTGAACTGTCAGAACCCATTCCCAATGATCCAATTATTTTCCGCAAAGATATGCCTGAAGAAATGAAAACGAAAATTACAGAAGCTTTCTTGGGATTCGTTAAAACTCCAGAAGGAAAACAAGCTTTTGCTCAAATTTTTGGTGTCACTGAGTTAAAAAAATCCAGTGATGCGGATTATGAAGGCGTACGAAAAATGCTTTCTGCGCTTGGAAAAGATGCTTCTGAAATGATGAAAAAATAACTGGCGAAAGCTTACTTGTTTTTCGAATTTTAACCCCCTCAAGACAAGGTCAATTGCGTGTCAACAGAGCCAATTTTAAAAGTAAAGAATCTAGTAAAAACCTATCC
>CAZFSX010000133.1:0-7612 GCA_964522115.1 uncultured Pseudobdellovibrionaceae bacterium
TGCATGGAATTTTTCACTGATCTTCCTTATCAGCAGTCTTATTTTTTTGCTGATTTTTATTTTTCGCAGAAAAATTTCTTCGAAAGCACAGCCACCTCCTTTTTTCCCATTTATCCTTTTTGCTCTGACTGTTGCTCTTCTGGGAAGCCTGGGAATTTTTCTTCAGACTTTGGTTGTTTTACCAGCATGGATCCCCCACTTTTCACGTCAACTTTTCTATTCCGCCTTTATTCAAAGCTTGATCTTAGGGATCGGTTCTCGCTTGATTCCTGCGCTGACGGGACAAATTACAAATCCCTTTATTTTGATGCAAAAAAAGAAACAGTTCTTACTTGCCTTGATCACATTTATTCTATCCTGGCCTGCAGAGATGATGAGTTACAAATTAGGTCTTTTTCTAAGATGCTGCAGTATTCTGTATATAGCGAAAGAATACTGGATGATCTTCCACCCTCCTTTAAAAAATGGATTCCTTGCGATAAGCCTTTGGATTGCGTCATGGGGATTTGTGCTCGGTCAGGTGGGCCTTTTACTCTCGGATACTTATCAAAAAGATATTCAACATCTAACGTTCATTCTGGGCTTCGGATTACTGACGTTTTTAATTTCTATTCGGGTGGGACTGGCTCATGGAGGCCATAGCACCAATACAGAAAAAACTTCCCGATGGATTCCTGTTATGGGGATGATGATGCTTCTAACCGCTCTTATTCGTTGGTCAATTTCCTGGTCCCCAGTGAATCTCAGTTCATGGCTTCTGTTCGTTGCCAGCGTGTTTTGGCTGTGTGGATGTTTGGTTTGGGGTAAAAAAATGCTTCCCTTTTTAACAAGCCAGGGCCCCTCAAAGCATTAATTTTCCTTAAAAACCAAGGGGATAGATAAATTCTTATCATCCCAACGGTTTCTTGAAGAAATCTTGATGATATTTCGATTGCTGAAACTCATAGCAAACAATATATTGTGATGCGTCACATTATGGAGGTTTCTATGAGTTCATCCATTTCATCCATTTCTTCGTCTCTACGTCAGCGTCGTTGGGTCGTTGTCGCAATCCTCAGTAGCCTCAGCCTGAGCATTCAATCCAATGCAGCCACAGTCAGTGATATTGATCAAATGTGCCGTATCCAAGCCAAAGAAATTGCAGCGACAAAATACCGTACCTGCATCACTGAAAATAAAACTGCACAAATTGAAAAACTAAAAAAAGATTACCAAAGTGAATTAAATAAGATCAAAGCCCACTATGAAGGCGAACTGAACAAACTGAAAACATCAAAGAAAAAAGTCGCCACAGCTAAGGCCGTAAAAACATCCCAAGGACTCAAAGCTGAACTTTCTGTTCAAACAACTGTCGACTCGGATGCTCAAATGGTTGCTCCGAATCCAAGCTTTATTCCTCAAACAGAGGATGATTCTGATACATCGACAGGATCTGGCGAACCCAGCTATGAATAAAATGTCGAAAACAAAATCAACAGAGCAAGGCTTATCTGCTCAAATGGACCGCGTCCATGACCAGCTGACTTATGTCAGCTGGAATCAGGTCTGTTATGATGCTGACAGCCCCCGCCTGCAAATAAGCTTGAATCAAATCCAAATCATTGACCGTCCACAGGATCAAGGGAACTTGACGTTCTTTCCATACCTTCACTGAATCCACAGGCACCATTTGATAATCTAAATTCAAAAAGTGAACATGAGCTAAGCCCTGCAGAAGTCTTTTCTTCAAATACCATTTATTCTTTTCATGATCCTCATCCGTCACTAAAAGACCTCTTGGGACTTCAGGCAAAAAAACACTCATCATTGAAAGTGCCAAAGGATGAAAACTGGAAAACATCAATCGATGTTGGACCTGATGTTTCTCAATGATTTTTGCAATCTCCAAACAAGTTTCAGCTGGCCATGTTTGTTCATACTTAATTTCTAAATTTATTTTTTCAGGAATGTCTGGAGATAAAAGCACCTGCTCTAACGTAGAAACATTGGGTAAGTATCTTTGGATTTCCTCCAATGTACAATCACTCACAAAATTTTCTTTATCAGCAAATCTTCTCAAGTCGTGATCATGAAAAACAAGAGGAACTTTATCTAAAGTCAATCGCACATCCATCTCAATCATTTTAAAACCAGATTTCTTTGCGTTTTGAAAAGCAGACAAAGTATTTTCAACCTGCCCAGAAGAAGCAGCTCCTCGATGTGCTTGCAATGCTTCAACCCAATTTTCCCTTTCCGCAGGCAAGGAATGAATTTTTCGAAAGATCATTTTTTGGAACTTTCTAAAATCTCGGGACGAGACCTTGTCCCTCGAACTTCATAAGATTTTTTCTTAGAGCCTATTTTGAGCTTTAGCTGTCCATGCAATTTCCCCTGCTTATCCCATCCACCATAAGATTGCAGTTGATTCTGAGCTCCTGTCGCGGAAAAATCTTTCCATGAAAAATCTGTCAAGGAATCCGTTTGAATTTTAATTTGATAATTTTTAAAAATAAGTGGTTCTTGCTGGGGTAAATCTTGAAAAACAGAAGAAAAATATCGCCCCACAGGAGACTGAGATTCAACAAGAAGACCAGCCCCCTGCGAGTCTAAATGAAAGATGCCTTCCTTCGTTGTAAGACTCCATTTGGATTTATCAACCTCAACACCCTCTGATTTAATTTTATCTATTTTTAGCTGACCAGATAAGCTAGAAAAACTCCCTTTAGAAAAGTGAAATTGCAAATCACCTGAAAAGGGACCCATTTCCCCTCCATGAGTCATCAACGACACCACTTTCGGAGCAAAACTCAACTCTTGAATATTTGCCAAAACTTTGACCTCTTTCCAATCTCGGTCAGAAAAAATACGCAGATCACCACTCATCACTCCTTCTTGAGGTCTGAGCGTGTGAATTTGAATATCCCATTTTTGATTTTGAAGGTACATTTCCCCCTTCAGCATTTCGAAGTTTTGATATTCTCGACGACCACGATTCGAAAAAACAAATTGCAATCCTTGGTGTTCGCCCTTCAAAAGAACTTTTTGATCATCAGAAAAAATAGCTGTTCCTGTAAATGTTCCAAGTTCTCCCAATGCTGGATGTGGATGAGGACGTTGAACAAAGTTCATAAGCTGCTGAAAGGATAATTTTTGCACACGGACTTCAACAGGTTGAAACTTGAATGGCTCCAACTGATGAATATGCATATTCTGGACTTCAAATTCACCCAAATCACCTTCGACTTTGATACTTGGAATCAGAACGGGAGTCTTCATCGATGTTTGCAAATTTCCTTGAGAATGTGCGATAGAAGAAAACCAAATCTGCTTCGGAGCAAAACTGTTCTGAACAAATCGCAATTTTTGCAAAGCTGGAATTAAAACGCCAACAGGAATATGTTTCAAATCCAAATCCCATTGAAACTCTTGATTTGCAAAGGAAACTTTGGATTTTAAGTCGTAATGACCTTCTCGTAAATTTCCATTCAGCTGCACAACTAAGCTTTTTTGATTATCATCGACATAATCCATAATTAGCTTTGCTTGCGATAAATAATCATTCTGAGAAAAAAGATGATTGAAACTCATCATTCCTTGCAAATGATATCGAGGATTTTCAGCCATTTTTACTTGAAATTGAAAGTTTGATAATTCGAATCGAGCCAACTGTTCTGGAAGATATTTCACGTGAATTTTATCAATCGAAATTTTTTCCAGATTTCCGCGATTGCTTGAGGAGACAGAGGCATAGCCCCCTCTTTTCTCCTCAGAAGCAAACCCTGAAGAGGATAGCAATGCGGCAGGTCCCGATGGGCTTCCATCCTTCACTGATAAAGCTTCTTTGTTTGACGAAGGATCTTTATGAGAACAACGCTCTAAACTTGTACGAAGATTCAAATCCATTTCTGCGATATTGACCTCTGAAATAACCAGGCGTCCAGAAAGCAGTCCAAGAAGATTTAAGGGCAATTTGACTTGATTGATATCAATGTACGGAGAAAGCCAACATTGATTTTTAGATTCTAAAGTGACATCCCGAACGACAACGGCAAGCTCAGGAACCCAACCGTTGGCTAAACTCAAATAAGCATCCCCAATGTGAACGGAAACTTCACGATGAACATTGACAACAGCCTTTTCCAAAAGATTCTTAATTCGGCTTGGGTGAGTACTAGCTCGAAGAATAAGACCGATCAAAAGGGCAAAGAAAAATCCGCTAATAAAAACGGACCAGCCCGGTTGTTCAGCAACTAAATAACGTTCGATTTTTTTTCTGAGTTCTTGGGTGTGCTTAGATGATTGCATTACCCATGATCATAGAAGAACTTAAGTTCAATGATCAAACAAATTTGAAGTTCAAAATTTCAAATTCACGATCCCCTTTAGGACTTGCATAAGAAATGATCTCGCCCTTCTTTTTCCCAATCAAGGCACGTGCAATGGGAGACATGATTGAAATCTTCCCCGCTTTGACATCCGCCTCATCAACTCCAACGATTTGATAAGTCACTTCATCTTCCGTTTCCGTGTCCATAAGATCTACTGTCGCACCAAAAACAACTCGATCTGACTGGATCAAAGCAGGATCAATCACTTCCGCTGTCGCAATTTTTGTTTGCAATTCGCCAATACGCCCTTCGATCATGCCCTGACGTTCTTTCGCAGCATCATATTCCGCATTTTCACTGATATCCCCCTGAGCTCGAGCTTCTTCGATGGCCTTAATCACAGCTGGACGCTCTTCATGAATCAGTTTTTTTAACTCTGTATCAAGTAGATGTTTGCCATGGATAGTCATTGGATATTTATCGCTCATTGGGAACTCCTTAAAAACTACTTTTGATACCGGAGCTTGATGGAACAATCAATCATAGTTTGTGACATTTAGCATTATGTTTCTTTCGCAAGGTCCTGAAATCTCGACTCCCACCTGGAGAAAGAACAAGTTATAATTCAACCTAGCATTAAAAAAAGGATACGACTTGAAGCAACTTGTTCAGCATATTCAATCTGCAAAATCCATTATTCTTTCAACACATCGACAATGCGACGGTGATGGCCTTGGGGCCCAGCTTGCGATGAAGTATGCTCTTCAAAAAATGGACAAACAGGTCCAAGTCATCAATGTGGATCCAACACCAAAAAAATATCGCTTCTTAAATCCAGATAAGATGATCCATTATTTTGAATTGACTCCAGATATTTCTTTGCAAGCAGATCTTGCTCTGATCTTTGATACCAATGACTATCGACTGATTGAACCTCTTTATTCTCCATTGCGAAAAGCTGTTCCCCATATTTCATTCATTGATCACCACCCTGTTTTAAAAATGGGCCCCCAGCCAACCACAGAATCCTGGATTGATATTCAAGCAGCAAGTACCGGTGAATTAACATACCGTCTGATCAAAGCACTTGGTGTGCCTTTGGATCAAAATATCAGTCGCTGTCTTTACACCAGCATTACTTTTGATACTCAGTTGTATCGTTATATACGTAATTCTCCGAATTCTCACTTGATCGCCGCGGAACTTCTTCAACACGACATCCATCCCGAAGAAATACATCGTTCTTTATTCGGAAATCAAACTGTTCAAAAAATGGCTTTTCTAGCAAAAGCCCTTGGACAAATTGAGTACCACGGTCAGGGCAAATTTGCTGTTCTTCGGCTGAACGATGCAGATCTCTTTCATTACAACTTAGAACCAGATGATGCTCGTGATGTGGTAGATATGATCATGAATATTGAATCCCTGGAGGCCGCAGTCCTTTTCCGAGAAGACTCTGAAGACCAGTACAAAATCAGCCTTCGATCCAAAGGAAAATTTCCCGTCCTTCAAGTTGCCGAAAATTTGGGTGGCGGAGGACATCACTTTGCTGCAGGAGCCTTTGTTCACGGAACCTATGAAACTCTGAAAGCCAAGGTTGTAGATGAAATCCTCAAACACCTCAAAGAGAGTCTATGAAGCCAGGTTCAAAAAAAGAGATCATCTGTCGTTGCAACAATGTCGATCGTGCCACCATTGAAGCTGCGATCAGAGATGGATGTGATACTGCTAACAAAATCTTTGACGCGACAACAGCTGGTGTAGGTCCCTGCGGTGGTAGTTGCCGACGGAAAATAGTCCCCATGCTAGAACACTATTTAACCCATGGAACTTTTCCTGAAAAGTTACTCCATGATCGCGGCGATGGACCTCGAAAGAAGTAATTTGAGTTCAAATCAACCTTACAACGACTAAAAAATGACTCCCAAATTGAACATGGGATAAAAATCAGACATTTTATATGTCAAACTGCTGGTGCTTCCTCCTGAAGGAGTCACCTTAGCAAAACTAACATTGCGATAAGCCATTTGAACTCCATAAAACACATTCGAGTTCATCATCGCACAATACCCAAAATCAAAATTAATTCCCGTCGGCTCTGAAAACTCGGTTCCAGATGAGAGCTTGTATTTTCCAAATATAAATAAATGAGCCATTCCAAAAAAACCATTTTGAATATACCCGACACTCAAGCCTTGGACATTGCGATTTTCTGTCGAAGAGTTGGATGTGCTTTCAAAATTGGAAAAAATTCCACCCAAATAAAGTCCGTTGTTCATCAAATAACCCGCCTTGTATTCCAAAACGGTATTGCTTGCTTTGACATCTCCCGTGATCGCTCCACCTGAGTAGGAATCATGGTTGGTTTGAAATGTAATATAACTTCCCCATAAAGCTACGCCCTCACGCAGTCCATTGGCTAAAGTAAAAGAACCCCACAGCAAAATAGAAAAAATGAAATACTTCTTCATCGGGAAACTCCTTGTTTCCCTATTTTATTCATATGTTCTTAAGACAACAATCAATCTTTATCAACTCGGCCATTAGTCCCATCGGTCTTACGACTTTTGTAGCGATGAGCATGATCCATCGTCCCCGCCCCTAATCCATATTTCTCTGAAGCTCCTAACTGAGCAATCAAGGATGAGGCCCTGGCTGGTTCTTGATAAAACCGGACATACATCTGGATTTTTTCGATCAGACTTTCAGACTCTTCATTCAAAGCTTCAAATCGAAAAGCACCCAATCCCTGATTCATCCAAGCTTCAGCATGAAGCAAGGCCGTCTGTTCTTAGGCATGATACATGGTATTTCGACACTCTTGATCTGCTTTAATAAAATGTCGATTTCCAAATTGATCTTTTAATTCCAAACTATGTTTTTCACAGGGCTTACCACAATCGCGAAACGAATTTCCATGACTTAAAAAAGCGGCAAAAACACAATGCTCCATATGGAAAGAAGGCATGTACTGATGCAGGGTCACGGTCATCCTATGAGCTGGTGAAGACTGGATCAAATCCTGAACCTGTTGCGCATTTAAATCATAGGAACATGTTAAAGAATCAAAACCCATGCTGAATAACTCATTCGCTGTCCAGTGATTCGAAACATTCAAACTGAAGTCCCCATGCAATTGACCTTGATAATTCTGATTTTTGAAAAACTGAAGAGCTCCCAAATTTCGAACCAAAATAGCATCCGGCTGCATTTTCATGATCCGCTTCAAATGCCGATCTTCCTGGGGCTTTAATATCCTTGTGGTTGCCATACCAGCTTGAAAACCAGCTTGTTGCAACTCCTTC